>CAIQJW010000270.1 GCA_903872255.1 uncultured delta proteobacterium
GGATTGTACAAGGTGCCGACAACCGCAGGCTGGAAGAAAGCGCATGCCTTGCAGTGAAGAACATCGGAAAGCCGTGTGCGGGAAAACCGCACGCACGGTTTGATGAGGGGGGGCAGGGTGAAACCTGTTCCCTACTCTACCTTACCCCTGACCCCCCTCAGGGCCCCTCAGTCCGGAGTTCTCGGTCCGCATGCAAAATCTGATTGATAAATTACCCAATTGGGGTTATTTTTGATTATGGAAAAACGTCGGCCACATTATGACCTGAAGAAGATTATTACCCAGATGGGCTCTGTAGAGGCAATGAACCTTACCCTGTCAGCCGTCGAGGGTATCAGGATGGCCGGTATGGTAAAAACCGAAGCTTTTGAGGTCATACGTGGTCTATCTAATGCCCATTTTTACAAAAGCATGACCACACATAAATGTCATCAGATATGGCAGGATGTCTATCACGCGGACTATCGCGAAAAACGGCTCTACGTGAAGTTCCAGCAATTAGGCGATTATTTTGTCGTATCGTTCAAGGAGCGTTGAAATGAGTTCGAAATGGAATAGCAAGCCGTGCCCACTATGTTCTGAAGGGGCTCTCCATGACTGTGTGCAACAAAAGTCACTGGAGTACCGCGGACAGCACTATGCCTATGAGGTTAGTGGCGCATTTTGCGATCATTGCCATGACGGTTTCCCCGATCATGACGATACGGAGGAATCAGCCTGGATAGCATTTCGAGACAAGGTCGATGCAGAAGAAGCAGCGGAGCTGGCCAGAATCCGGAAAAAGTTAAAACTTACCCAACAGGAAGCTGCTCGAATTACCGGTGGCGGCCACAATGCCTTTTCCAGATATGAACGCGGTGAAACCAAACCGGTTCAGGCGGTCCTCAACCTGTTTCGCCTGCTGGATCATCATCCCGATCTTCTTAAAGAAATAAGAGAGGGACACCTGACGGCGCGATGATAGTGGAGAAATAATCAACGAACAGACTGTAACGCGACAAGGGCTGCATACTTGGAAAGGGGCATGGGTTTTTCACCCAGTCTCTTTTCATGCAAGCAGACAACACCTCGTAAAAACCCCCAGAGGTTGCCGCTGCGATTTCTTGCAAACAAAAAGGCTGCGAGACGTCAGCAGCCTATTGTTTTTATTGGCGTCCTCGAGACGATTCGTACGTCCGACGTCCGACCCCTTCTTGGAGAGATCGACTCCCATGACAGTACCGGCATCAGTTATTCCGACAAAGACCGGATCACAGGGGACATTCTATATTTAGTTATTTATTTATCACCTAGATGAAATGCCCTAATATACTAATAAAGTGTCAATAGATAAATAGATAACAGCTCCCTACTCTCCCCTGATCTCCCCTGATCTCCCAGGTTGCTAAAAACGCAAAGGCTGAAAATCATGTATTATTGTCATGTTGTTAGTTTTTGTAGTTTTCATTTGGTTTTTAGGCAGGGCTTTAGAGGAGTTTAGATGACATCCCACTTCACCTTCCTCCGCAGGCGGAGCAACAAGTGGAAATGATTCGACATGAGCGCCCAAGCAAGGCATTCAACGTCCGTTTTGGAGAGAAGCTGTGAGAGGCGTTCCAGAAATAAACGGCGATCCCTGTCATCGACAGACAAAAATATTCCGTCGTTCGATTCCACGAACGATAACATGCTGTAATAAGCCGGGAAGGTCTATGCGTGCGGTTCGTGGCATAGGTTTAATGTAGCAGAGAATTCAGGTTAGTCAACTGGTGAACAACGTCCCCTCAGGGTAGTCAACTGGTGAACAACGTCCCCTCAGGGTATAGCCTCTGGTTTCCTAGCGGATTATTCATTGACTTTTGGAACGTATGCGCTGGACAGCAGTCCGTTGGTGAAAATATACCTCAAGGATAGTATAAATGTTTAGGAAATAATACACTTATGTATTATAACGTAAACGCATGAAGCGTTATAACGAACAGCATATCCGAAAAGCGGAAATTGCCCAATTGATTCTGCTGTACCATATTTACGCGCAGACCGGCAGTCACCAGCTCGCGTTCCAGGGTGGGACAGCCCTGCGCTGGTGCTATGGCGGCAGCCGTTTTTCCGAAGATCTGGATTTTGTGACGGACATGCCGGGCAAGACCCTGGATGCGTTGCTGGCAAAATCGGTCAAGGGGGCCGAACGGGAGATGATGCCGCATTTCGGATCCGGCAGGTTTTCTGTGACAGACAAAACGGTACGGACCGGTTCCAGGAAACTCCATCTTACCTGGCAGTCGGACGCGGTCAGAGAAAAGCTTTCCATCAAACTTGAATGCGAACCGCTGGTCAGCGGCACACGACTGGAAACAGAAAAATTGGTCATGTCGGCATTGCCGGCGGTTTCATATCTGGTCATGGCCGGCGAGTTCCGCATTCCGCGCCCCAACAGTGTACTGGTTGTCGAAACCCCAGAGGAGATTCTCACCGACAAAGTTCGCGCCCTGCTTGAACGGCAATATCTCAAAGGCCGCGACCTGTTCGATATCTGGCTGCTGCGGCAGAATCATGCGGCACTGCTGAGACGGGATCTGCTTGAACAGAAACTGCGCTGTTATTCATGGCCGTTCAAGGCTGCCCGGACCCCGGACTTTTTTCTCCGGCCGGCGGCAGATGCACTGCTGAAGGATGCGTTAGAACAGGACCTGTTACGATTCCTTCCTCCGGGAGTCATGACGGTCCATCGTGAAAACGGGTATCGGGATTTTCTCGAGGCGGTACGCGGTCTTTGCAGTGAACTCCAGAGGATGGGGATTGTGTCGGTATGAGTACCCTGCAGGTACTTCAGCAACTGCCCCGGCTTTTCCGCTATGCCGATGTGCAGAAATTCAGCGGCAATGCCAATGTTTTCCTGACCAGGGCTTTGAAGAGTGGCTTGATTGAACGGCTAACCAGGGGAGTGTATATAAATTCCGGCTTAAAAGGTATGCCGCGGATCGAGGAAACAGCCTGTTTTATCCGCACCCCCTGTTACATCTCATGCGAGTGGGCGTTCAACTATCACGGCATTACCATTCAGGCACCGACAGTCTGTACGGTACTGACCCTGAGTACGGCGGTGGGCGAGGCGAGACGACTCACTTGGCATGGTACAGAAATCGAGTTTTCGCGGATCGCCGAGCGGCTTTTTACCGGGTTCAGCATGCAGGACGGGTTTTCAATTGCCTCTCCGGAAAAGGCGCTGCTGGACACGATCTATCTCCGGAGGGGACTGCCGGTGCGGGATGAACTGGAACTGGAAGGGATAGATAGTGTCCTGCTGCGGGAGATGGGTGCGGCATACCCGAAGCGTGTCGGTATTGAGGTTGATGAACTTGTTAAGCTGATGACGGGATGAGATCCGCTCGTGCGGAATTGTAATCATAACCGATTCCGTGGATACCATCGGGGTTGTAGGGGCGGTTGGGGTTGTAGGGGCGAAAAATTTTTGCCCCTACCGGATTCGCCCAATAGATAAATGGAATGTCCTCCTGCTTCCCGGCAAAAGACCTCTGAGGTTTTGAAAACTCTCAGTGGTCTGTGAAGTTAGCCTTTTTAACTACACAAAACTCAACTCAACGCACATCAACTTGACATCTTGAAAGCCTGGAGCCCACAGAACTTCCCAGATCCGTGGGGGAAGGGCAGCCCTACGCCCCCGCTGTATGCGACCCTTTTGGTTGCTGGTTATTGTTAGGGCTTTTTAAGTAGCGGACATAAGAACGTCTGCAGCCCATTGGTTAAGACTCTTGCCGTGTGCCTCAGCCATCATTGCTGCATGAGCGTGAACTTCAGGTGGGACTCTTAGCATCAATTTACCTGAATAGGGTTTTTGTGGTGCTCTTTGCAGTTTTTCACATGTAGCGAGATAGTCGTCTACTGCCTCAACAAAGGCCGCACGCAATCCACTAACGGAATCAGCGTGAAACCCAATGACGTCCTTAATTCCTGCTATGTGACCAATAAAGCACCCATCTTCATCGCTGTATTCAATTCTGGCTGCATATCCTTCATAACTCATTGTGTTCATGGCTTTACTCCCACGTTCTCCAAGAATGTTTTAGCGTCTCTAACTTGATACGGCTTTGCCTCTTTTGCCGGATGTGGTCGGTGAAACGCGGCTATTATGCCGTTCAAATCAAAGCGAACCCGCGATCCGGCACCCTCAATGGTCTGTGCGCCTAACGATACAAAAAGAGATTCGATTCTCCGCCATTCCAATGTCGCAGGAACTGGATGCGAGAAAATATCATCCAAAGTTTTTCGATGCGATTTATTCATATGGGGATAATAGCCATAAAGTGATAATATTTGCAATCATATTCTGATAGCGTTCATTGTGGGGCTAAGGGGACGTTGTTGTTTTGTCGATTAGTTTCTGCCGCGTTGTGAATTATTCCCTCAAGAGAAATGAATGTAACGAACCAGTTCCAGTAAATAGGCGTCTTCTTGGCAGACTATCGATTTGTAGCGATTCTGGAAAAGATGTCCCGAACGCTTATGTAGAAGGTTGAAAACAATGGCGTAGCCAGTCAGGAGGCGACGCATGAAAACGGACAGTTTTGTGCTCCGCAGGCGGAGCAACAAGTGGAAATGATTCGACATGAGCGCCCAAGCAAGGCATTCAACGTCCGTTTTGGAGAGAAGTTGTGAGAGGCGTTCCAGAAATAAAC
>CAIQJW010000271.1 GCA_903872255.1 uncultured delta proteobacterium
ATGCCTTACGCCTTACGCCTTACGCCTTACGCCTTACGTTTATCCTATTTACCTTTTAAATTTCAACCCTGAATCGCTTTTTTCCTTTGACTCACCGGGTTTCAATTCGGACATTTTGATCTTCAGCCTTACATCATTCGGGCTGTCCGCATAGGCGATGGCATTATCGTGGTCGAGGATGCCTGCCTGGTACATATCGAAGATATGCTGGTCAAAGGTCTGCATTCCCTCAAAGTACGATTCGGCCATGGTTTCTTTGATCATCGTTATTTCGCCCTTGAGAATAAGGTCTTTGACTCGCGGACTGTCAAGAAGGATCTCGATAAGGGCCGCGCGCTTGCCCTCTATGGTCGGGATGAGCCTTTGAGAGACGATGGCGCGTATATTGAGCGACAACTGCATATAGACCTGAAGATGGCGCTCGATGGGGAAGAAGTTGAGTATGCGTTCTATGGCCTGGTTGGCATTGTTCGCGTGAAGGGTGGCGAGGCATAAATGGCCCGTTTCTGCAAATGTAATGGCGTCTTCCATCGTCTCGGCATCCCTGATCTCACCGATAAGGATGACATCCGGCGCCTGACGCAGGGTATTCTTAAGGGCATTATAGAAGTTCAAGGTGTCAAAGCCGACCTCCCTCTGGGTAATGACGCTCATTTTGTGCTGATGGACAAATTCTACAGGGTCTTCGATCGTGATTATGTGGCCCCGCTGGTTCGAATTGCGGTAGTCAATGAGCGCCGCGAGCGTGGTCGATTTACCGCTGCCTGTCGCACCCACGACGAGGACGAGGCCGCGCTTGGACATGCAGATGTCCTTCATTACGGCCGGCAACCCCCAATCATCGATCGTTTTGATGGTAAGCTTGATCTGGCGGACAACGATCCCGACAAAACTTTTCTGCCTGAAGATATTGACCCTGAACCTGCCGTACTGTGGTTGGAAAATGGCGAGGTTCATCTCCATTTCTTCTTCGAATTTCTTCTTCTGCTGGTCATTCATTACGGCATATGCAAAGTTTTGTGTATCTTCCGCAGTAAGGACCCTGTCGCCGTGTGGCGTCACGATACCTTCAATGCGAAATGCGGGAGGCATTCCCACGGTAAAATAGATATCGGAAGCGTCCACTTCGACCATGTACTGCAGGTATTCATTGATAATATCCATGGATCACCTCGTTGCGCTCAGATAAAATGAGACTTCATCCCTGGTTACCAGGTTTTTCGCTATAAGGTCATTGCATGCGGATTCCATCGTCTGCATCCCAATGCCTTTGCTCGTCTGGATCACTGAAGGTATCTGGGCGATCTTATTTTCCCTGATAAGGTTCCGGACAGCCGGAGTCGCCATCATGACCTCGAACGCTGCGACCCGGCCCCTGCCGTCGCGCCTTTTAAACAACGCCTGGGAAATAACAGCCTGCAGGGAACCGGACAGCATCGAACGCACCTGGTTCTGTTGCCCGGCCGGGAAGACGTCGATGACCCTGTCCACCGTATCCGGCGCGGAACTTGTATGAAGCGTTGCAAAGACAAGGTGCCCTGTTTCAGCTGCCGTCAGTGCAAGCTGAATGGTCTCGAGGTCCCGCATTTCGCCGACGAGTATGATATCGGGGTCTTCGCGCAACGCGCTCCGCAGCGCACTGGCAAAACTCTTGGTATGAGGGCCGAGCTCACGCTGATTGACAAGGCACTTCTTGGAGATATGGAGGAATTCTATGGGGTCTTCTACCGTCAGGATATGTTCTTTCATCGTCTCGTTTATGTAGTCGACGATAGCCGCAAGTGTGGTCGATTTGCCGCTGCCGGTAGGTCCCGTGACAAGGATAAGGCCTTTTTCGAGGTTTGCGATATCCTTGAATACCTTGGGAAGGTTGAGTTCGTCAAAACCCGGTATCTTGGTCGGAATTGTCCTGAAAACTGCGGATTCGCCCCTGTGCTGTTTGAACACATTGACCCTGAAGCGGGCAAGCTCACCAAGACCGAATGAAAAGTCGAGTTCGAGATGTTCTTCAAACACCTTTCTCTGAAAGTCGCTCAGTATATCATAGATCATGTTGTGCACGTCTTCTTTATCGAGAGCCGGCAGGTCAACCTTTGTCATTTCACCATGGATCCTGATGACAGGGGGTTCGCCGGCGCTTATGTGCAAGTCGGATCCACCGCTTTCAAGAGCAAAGCGCAGCAATTCAGAAATATCCATTATTTCCTCCTATTCTTCTAATGATTCTATATCTTTATATGTCGGCAAATCCTCAATATCCTTCAACCCGTACACTTCCAGGAACCTGGCGGTGGTCCTGAATGTCAGTTTTTTTCCGGCATCGCCGTTACGGCCCGTAATATCGATAAGCCTTTTTTCGAGAAGGTGCTTTATGGCCCGTGAGGAATCCACGCCGCGAACGGCATCAATATCTTTTTTGGCAACCGGCTGCTTATAGGCAATTATAGACAAGGTCTCGAGCATGGGCCGGGAGAGTGCCACATCCTTCTCTTTTACGAAACGTTTGATATAATCGCGATAATCCACCTTGGTTCTCATCTGATAACCGCCCGCGACTTCAGCTATCTCAACCGAACGCTCGGGACTCAAATAATCCCTGACGAGTATTTTGAAAGCTTCTTCAATGTCCTGAAGAGAAAATTCTTCCAGGCGCCTGGCAACCTGTTTTGAGGCCACCGGTCTTGAAGAAGAAAAAAGAACAGCTTCCAGAATTACCTTCAGTTCCATTACGATAAAAAACCTGTGATCATTTCGAAAATCCTGTTAATATCTCCCGGATAATTGAACCATTTCATATCTTTTTCTTTAGCAAACCAGGTAAATTGTCGTTTGGCGTAGCGTCGTGTATTTATCTGTATATCTTTTAACATATCTTCATATTCAATGGAACCATTAACATAAAGAAGAACTTCGCGATATCCGATACTGGAAAAAGGCTTGACATTCTCCGTGTAACCCCTTGCCAGGATGGACTTTACCTCGTCAACGAGCCCGCCCTCAAGCATCGTGAGCACCCGTGCGTTTATTCTTTTGTAAAGTTCGTCGCGCGAGTGTGTAAGGCCGATCATGCATACGTCATACCGGGGCTCGCGGAACCCATGATCCTTTTCGAGATCGCTGAAAGGTCTTCCTTCCAGGAGATACACCTCCATGGCCCGAACGCTCCTCAGGCGGTCCCGGAAACTTATCCTCATGGCATATTCCCTATCGATCGCCTTCAATCTCTCGTAAAAAGCGACAGGGTCCAGGGCATATTCAGCATTGAGGCGTTCACGCAGCTCCCCATCTTTCCCGGCCGGAAACAGCCCGTAAAAAAGGGCCCTGAGGTAAAGCCCGGTGCCCCCGACGACGATCGGCAGCCGTCCCCTCGATGAAATATCCCTGATCGCTTCGTCTGCCTTCAGCCGGAAGGCCGCCGCGTTAAATTCTTCATCCGGGCCCACGATATCGACGAGATGATGAGGAAGCGCCTCCCTGGCATCGGCGGAAGGTTTGGCGGTCCCTATATCAAAATAACGATACACCTGCATTGAATCGCCGTTGACGATCTCGCAGTTGAATTTTTTCCCTACGATCAACGCGAGGTCCGACTTGCCCGTACAGGTCGGACCTCCTATTGCCAGAACCTTAATCCCGTTTGATAACATACGTGATATACAGTATAATAACCCTCGGATGTATTCAAGAATTATCAAATTTGCGGCGATTCTCGTCACCCTGCCCATGATCTTTGGCGTAGGCCTCGGCTACGGCCTCGTAAACTACCTCGAGATCCCCGATGTCAAGCAGCTAGAAAGCTACCGCCCAAAATCATCCACCCGGCTTTATGCGGACGACGGAACCCTGTTTGCCGAGCTGTATGTTGAAAAGAGGGTCCCTATTCCCCTTACCGAGATGCCCAAACATCTGCGCCTTGCTTTCGTTGCTATTGAAGATGTTCGCTTTTACAGCCATTTCGGCGTCGACATCCGCGGCATTGGACGCGCATTCATGCGAAATCTCAAGAAGCAAGGGATCTCTGAGGGTGCATCCACCATTACACAGCAGCTCGCCCGTAACCTTTACCTGACACCCCAGAAAACATATAAGAGAAAAATTGAGGAAGCCATCCTGGCCATCCAGATCGAAAGGACATATTCCAAGGATGAGATACTCAATATGTATCTGAACCTCATTTATCTCGGCGAGGGAGCACACGGCGTAGAGGCGGCAGCGTACACCTATTTTCACAAAAAGGCAAAGGACCTTACAATCGAAGAGTCCGCCATGCTGGCCGCGCTTACGAAATCGCCTTCCCGGCTTTCGCCATATAAGAACGCGGCCCGGACCGCGGAACGCCGCAATCTTGTCTTGAGGAAGATGTACGAGGCCGGTTTCATCGATAAAGCCAGCTATACAAAAGCGGTTCAGACAACTCTCGCTATCGCGCCTTTCAAAACATACGAGAAAAGGACGGGATATTTTACCGAGTATGTAAAGCAGGTCCTTGAGGAGTACGTCGAACATGCCCAGGATGTTTTTACGAGTGGCTTTAATGTCAAAACGACAATGAACCTCAAGATGGTCCAATATGCTTACGAAGCGATAGAGAAAGGCATGGAGGCGTACAAGAAACGCCATCCCGGAGCACAGGAACTGCCCGAGGTCGCACTTGTGGTAATTGAGGTGAAAACAGGCGAGCTCAAGGTTATCGTCGGCGGAAAAGATTTTTCACAGTCACCGTACAACAGGGCGGTACAGGCGAAGCGCCAGCCCGGTTCATCCTTTAAGCCGATCATATACCTGACTGCGCTGGAACAGGGATTTACTCCCGACAGCATATTGAGGGACTCTCCCCTGTCATATACGAACCCGTATACCGGCGTCGGATGGAATCCCAAGAATTACGGCAATGAATACCATGGGGATGTAACGTTGCGAAAGGCGTTGGAACTGTCTCTCAATACCGCCACGATACGGCTCCTTGAAAGCGTCGGCCTCGAAAATGTCATAGACATGGCAAAGCAGCTTCATATAAGGAGCAAATTCGAGCTGAACCTGTCGCTTGCCCTCGGGACGACGGAGATAGCCCCCCTGGAGCTCGCGAACGCATACGCCACGTTTGCGCGGGGAGGAGCCTACATCCAGCCGATATCGGTACGGGCGATCACGACAATGGACGGAGAAGCGCGTTATCGCGAGGAAGCAGTCGAAGAACCCATCATAACGCCGGAGGTCGCCTATACCCTGGTGGATATTATGAAAGGCGTTGTCAAGCATGGCACGGCGCGGTCAGCCGCGAAAATGCCTTATTATCTTGCCGGAAAGACCGGTACCACGGATGACTTCCGGGACGCCTGGTTCATCGGTTTTTCACCTAATCTTCTGTGTGCAGTATGGGTCGGTTTTGACAAAAAGACAAATCTTGGCGCAAAAGAGGCAGGCGGCACCGCAGCACTTCCGATATGGATCGATTTCATGACGAAAGCATTACCAATGTATCCCAACATCGATTTTCCCCCCGCAAAGGCAGACATAGAACCGAAATAACGTAAATCGTGAATCGTAAATCGTGAAGAGTTGAAAAATAATCTGCACTGGTCAAGACAGGTGTTTACAACTACAGGCTCAACAGTTGGGTCCTGATGCCTTACGCTTTATCTTATTATTATAATTGGGTTTTTTACGATTTACGATTTAC
>CAIQJW010000272.1 GCA_903872255.1 uncultured delta proteobacterium
AAACAGCCGCTATGGTCGGTTTGGCAATGGAGGTTAATTTATCGAATGTTTTTCTGGGTGCCGTCCACAGGAAATCGAGTGTCTCGACCCCGGATTTTCCCATAACATCCTTTACATCAAGACCGGCGCCGAAGGCCTTATCACCATTGCCTGTGATAATGATTGCGCCGATGGAATCGTCTTTTTCGAGATCTACGATCGCGTCGTACAGATCATAGTAGGACTGCACACTCAACGGGTTCACGGGGGGCCTGTTCAGCTTGATGATCCCGATCGGTGCTTCCTTCTCGACTATGATAGTTTCATAGGCCATGAGGAGCCCTCCTTTCCCGTGTCTTATTTAGAAAAATCGTACCAGCCTTTTCCGCTCTTGCGGCCCAAATTGCCCGATTTTACGAGATTCTTGAGTGCCAGTGGGGGATCCCATTTCAGCTCTTTCGGGAGGTTGTCGTAAAAGTACTGCTGTACGTGAAGGTTGATATCGAGGCCGGTGAGGTCCATCAGTTCGAACGGGCCCATCGGGTAGTTGAGGCCAAGTTTCGCTGCCTTGTCGATATCTTCCTTGGATGCAATGCCCTGCTCAAAAAGTTTGATAGCTTCGATGAAGTGGGGGACCATAAGCCTGTTGACGAGGAAGCCGGGGATGTCGACTTTGACTTCGACAGGCACTTTACCGAATTTCTCGGTAAGGTCGATCGTTGCTGCCACTGTTGCATCGCTTGTATTGACGCCGCGGATAACTTCGACGAGTTTCATAAGGGGGACCGGGTTGAAAAAGTGCATACCGACAACCTTGTCCGGCCTTTTCGTCGCTGTAGCCATTTCGGTCAGTGACATTGATGATGTATTTGAGGAAAGAATGACATCGGGTTTCGTGATCTCATCGAGTTCCTTAAAGACTTTCTTCTTTATATCCATTACTTCAACAACAACTTCGACGATGAAATCGGCATCCTTCATGGCGCCCATGTCGGTCGTGCCTTTGATCCTGCCCATGATCGCGGCTTTGTCATCGGCGGACATTTTGCCTTTTTCGACGCCCTTTGCGAGGAACTTATCGATATTCTTGATACCGCCTTCGACGAACCTGTCTTCGATATCTCTTAGAATGACATTGTACCCGGCCATTGAGGCCACCTGAGCAATGCCGTTGCCCATGACGCCGGCGCCCAAAACTCCAATCGTTTTTATATCCATACAGCCCCTCCTATTAGATTTGGTTTTGAAAAATTAAAAAATTCACATGCCAATAAATATCTAACTATTATTATGCATAACGTGTCAACTATTTTCGTCCCTAAAGTCAATATTATTGCGGGGTATCATGTCGCGCGCCATGAGCGGGGGCAACGATTTTCAACCGCCGCCGCGTACCCTAATTTCTGTGGGCCCGGGGTAACCCCGCAAGATGGCTGACCCGGGTCTTAAGATTCAAAAGGTACGCCGCCTCGGGCTGTTTGGGCCCGGGGTTCGGATCGTATTCTTCCCGCTTTATCCTTTCCACGACCTTTTCAATATTACCGTGCTCTGCATCGAGAAGCTCCGCAACGTGATCGCGGAAGGCCAGCGCCGACCTTAAGGATGAATCGAAGAAACGCTCCACGTCGTCGCCTGTATATACAAAATGGTGTCCCTGGCACACGATATCGCACTCGAGCACGGATAATCGTTTCAGTGATTCGACGTAAGCATCGAAATCAACAAGGAATTCCGAAATGATCTCCCCCGTGTGGCTTCGGCAGCCTGCAGATTCTGTCGCGATAAGTATTTTACGTTCCGGAATATAGAAACTGAGCATATCACGCGTATGGCCCGGCGTGACAAGAACCTCAACATGAAGGGAAGGGCCTGCCTCGAAGGTTTGCTCCCTGTCAAAAACGATGTCGGGGACAAAAGGCTCAAAATCGGTATGAAGGATATCATTTCTGTCAATCCCCGGAAGATCTTCTGCGATATGCTCGAAATTCCGGCTTAAAGAGGTCATGAGCTCGACAGCATTCGGCCGCTTGAGTATCTCGGCCGCTCTCTTTGACGTGCAGATCTTGATGCCGGGGAAGTTTTGCCTGAAATACGATGCCGCCCCGCAATGATCATAATGCACATGGGTTAAAAATAGATATGACGGCTGGTTATCACCGATGACTTTTTTAATATCCTTTACATATACAGGCGCTATCGGGTAAAAACCGGCCTCGAAGAGCAAGGGTGTGCCTGCATTCACAAGGTACGTCGGGGACCACGCCATGCCGGTGACGTACAGTTCCCGGTCAACCAATCCTGTTGTGTTGATAATCATTGTTTTCTTCTTGCCATGCGGATCGATTAATTATATAAAATAATAAGCACTTATGCAATGATTCGAGCCGATACTCGAGGAGAAACCATGTGCTGAAAAGCGACTGGATAAGGGGGTCGGTTAACCACCTTAAATCATTGGTAAACGCCTAAAATATTTATCAGAATTAGCTTGACAGGCGAAAAGGGCTTTTGCTAAGATAGGTTTGCTAATTGTTTCACAATACGGCATAAAAATACCGAAAAGAAAGGAGAGCAAAATATGGAATTCAAGATTTCCGACGAACTCGAATCAATGCGTAAAATGGCCTATGAATTTGCAGTAAAAAATATTAAACCGACTATGGAAGAAGACGAAAAAGAGCATAAATATCGTCCGGAACTTTTAAAGAAAATGGGCGATCAGGGTATGTTCGCCTGCCTGGCCCCTGAAAAATTCGGCGGTCTGGGACTTGAAGAAGGCAACATGGCAGCAACCCTTATGGCAACAGAACTCGCAAGGGTCAGCCCGTCATGGGGTCTTCCTTTCAACCTTCAGATGAACGGTCCCCAGAACGTTCTCCTTAAATACGCCAGTGAAGAACTCAAAGAGCAGTTCCTCCCCGGCCTCATCGCAGGAACGAGCGGTGGATGCTTCGCCATTACCGAGCCCAACTCAGGATCGGACGTAGCAAGCATGAAGACGACCGCAGTGGAAGTTGATGATGGTTATATACTCAACGGTTCCAAAACATGGATATCCGGCGTACCGTATTGCGGATGCGGCGTTGTCTATGCAATGACCGACAAGGCAGCCAAACACAAAGGCATGTCAGCCTTCTTTATCGATTTCAACGCCCCGGGTGTTGTCCAGAGAGCGATTACCTCTAAACTCGGACTTCACTGCGCCCCGACAGGCGAGATCTTTTTCGAAGAAGCAAAGATCCCGAAAAGCGCACTCGTCGGCAAGCTCGGCCAGGGCTTCAACATCTGTATGACGATGCTCAATTTCACGAGATTAAGCTCGGCAGCAAGGGCAGTCGGCGTTGCAGAAAGCTGTATCGAAGAAGCATGCCGGTATGCAAATGAAAGAGAGCAGTTCGGTCAGCCGATAGGTCAGTTCCAGATGGTCCAGGAGCAGATCGGCCGCATGTCCGTAGAGCACGAAGCATCGAAACTCCTCGTCCTCAGAGCAGCATGGCAGAAAGACCAGGGCATGAACAATACCCTCGAGACCTCAATGGCTAAATACTATGCCGGCGAATCAGCAAACTTCTGCGCCGGTGAAGCCGTTAAGATCTTCGGTTCCTACGGGTTCTCTTCAGAGTATCCTGTCGAGAGATATCTCAGGGATGCCAAGTCCTATCAGATAGTCGAAGGAACATCAAACGTACAGAAGATGATTATTGCCCAGTTCGCACTCGGGTACAGAAAATAATCTTTATCAGTCAATATCGTAAGGAGGAAACATGGCCACAGAAATTACATGCCCAATGGTTGGAAAGATTGTAAAAGTTGATGTTAAAGTTGGCGATAAGGTAAACGAAGACGATCAGGTAGCAATCCTCGAAGCAATGAAGATGGAAATGCCGATCGTATCTCCTGCAGCCGGGACAATTAAGTCGGTCAATGTTGAAGCCGGCCAGGAAGTTGATGCGGATGCAGTTATTGCAACATTAGAATAGTCTAAAAAGGGGGAGAAGCTTATGTTAGTTGCCGGGATAGATATAGGTTCGATTACGACTGAAGCTCTACTTCTCGATAAGGAAAAAGGGATATTGGGTTACACTATCCTTCAAACAGGTGCGGATTCTAAGAAAACGGCGGAAATGGCGCTTGACAAAGTGCTTGCCTATCCGGGCAAAAGTCCTTCAGATGTTTCCTATATTGTAGCAACCGGTTGCGGAAGAAAACGCGCGGCATTTGCAAAACAGTCGGTCACCGAGATAACCTGTATCGCGCGCGGTGTCAACCATCTTTTCCCGCAGGCTAGAACGATCATCGATATAGGCGGCCAGGATACGAAAGTCATCAGAATTGACGAAAAAGGCCGTGTTGTTGAGTTTGAAATGAATGACAAATGCGCAGCCGGGACCGGCAGGTTCGTCGAGGTCATGGCGAAGGCACTCAATGTCGAACTCGACAGGATCGGGGATCTTTCACTGAAACACAAAAAAGAATTAACTATCAGCAGCATATGCACTGTTTTTGCCGAGTCGGAAGTGATCTCCCTGGTCAGCGAAGGCGAAGAGCTTGACGATATCCTCTACGGTATCCATAAAGCAATAGCCGACAGGACCATGGGCCTTATCAACAGGCTTGGCGGAATCCAGAATGATGTAATTATGGCGGGCGGCGTAGCCAAGAACATCGGCGTCGTAAAAGCCCTTGAAGCAGCACTCGGCACACAGCTCAAGATCCACGTAGAACCGCAGATCGTGGGCGCACTCGGGGCAGCCATCATAGCCATGGAAAAAGCGTAAAAAAAATAGTAGTGATCAAAAAAAGCCGGCTGAGCAATTAGCCGGCTTTTTTTGATCTACGTTCTACGTTAAGCCGCGTGGTTCGGAAGATCGCGCTACTTTCCCCATTTCCCGGCAATAATCATGCTTGACGTTACTCACGCGACGCGTTATGCTTTGACAGGATGATCAGATCTTTCAAATGTCAACATACCGAAAAGCTTTCCCGAGGGTATTCTGTAAGACGTTTTGAAAGCATCGAAAGGATTGCGAGGCGGAAATTAAGGCAGCTGGAAATTGCAGGTCGCTTGGAAGATTTGAAAGTGCCGCCCGGCAATCACCTTGAAGCCTTGAAGGGAGACAGGCAGGGAGAGTACAGTATCCGCATCAATGACAGGTGGCGAATATGTTTTCGCTGGACATCAACAGGCGCGGCAGATGTGGAGATCGTTGATTACCACTAGGAGAAAAGAATGAGTAAGTTAGAACCCATTATTCCCGGCGAAATTTTATTGGAAGATTTTTTAAAGCCAATGGGGATCAGCCAATATCGTCTGGCAAAGGAGATCGGCGTCCCCGCGCAGCGTATAAGTGAAATCGTCGCCGGCAAAAGGTCGATCACTGCCGATACAGACCTGCGCTTGTGCCGGTTCTTCGGTCTATCGAAGGGATATTGGCTGCGGGCCCAGATCGCTTACGATACGGAAGTGGCAGAAGAGGCCCTGGCCGATGCCTTAAAAAGGATCAAGCCCTGGTCTTCCCATGGAACGGTACGACACGCAGGGAATGATAGATAGGGTCCGCTGCAAACGAAAGCGGAACCGGGTCTGGACCAGACACTGTCCGCATTCGGGAAATGATCCGTGACCCAGAACCCAGGTGGTACAAGACCGGGATGACGGCCGGTGTGATGGACACAACTATTGTCCACAATGTCGTGGCACTCAACATCTACGTTCTACGTTAAAAGAATTGATGTAAAGGTCCCTAACCTGGAACGTAGAACCACCTTATGCCGGGACGGTGAAGCCTTTTTCGCGAAAGAATTTCGCGGCACCGGGATGGTATGGTGTCGAATTTAAAGAAGCCCCCGTCTCAAGGCTGATCTGTTTTGCCTGGGAATGCAGGGCTGATATTTCCCTGAGATTATCGAATATGATCTTGACGATATTGTACGCTGAACGGGGATCCATATCCCTGTGGCAGAGGATCACGTTTGCGACGGCGCATACGCTGACGTCTTCCTTCAGGCCGGGGTAAACGTGCCGCGCGATGATCGATCTGTAATAGACCGGTCCGTACTTTGCATTCATAAGGGGAATAAGGTTACCATGGCTTACGAGGGACATTACAAGGCCGGGAGTTCTGGCAAGATCATCGAGCGACGCGGCCGGGATGCCCCCTGCAAAGACGTACGCGTCGATCCTGCCATCTTTTAATGCCCGGGGCGATTCTGACGACGCCATGAGTATCTTCTTGACGTCATTGTCGGATCCGATACCTGCAGCCTCGAAAAGACGCAGAGCGGTATCATGTGTCCCGCTTCCCTTAATACCGATTGCGACCGTTTTTCCTGCCAGATCCTTGATGATGGATATACGTTTTTGTTCGAGGGTCACAACGTGTGTATAATTGGGATAAAGCGCCGTGAGCACGCGTACTGGTGCAGGATTGCCTTCGAACGCGCCCGCGCCGCGAAATGTATCATATGCCATATCGGCCGTCACAAGCCCGAGGTCCGATCTTTTTGAGCTGACAAGCGCGCAATTATCGGCCGGCCCTGACGTGATCTCGGCGACGCCCTCGAGGCCCAGGTGTTGCGTGAGGGTCCTCGCTATTCCTCCGCCTATTGTAAAATAGACGCT
>CAIQJW010000273.1 GCA_903872255.1 uncultured delta proteobacterium
ATACTCCTCATCACGCTCGATCCCGAGGTGATGGGGATAACCCTGCTTTCCCTGAAAGTATCGGGCACCGCAACACTTATCAGCCTTGTAATCGGCATCTCTATCGGCACCCTCGTGGCGCTTGCACAATTTCCGGGGAAACAATTTGTGGTCAGCCTCATCAATACCGGTATGGGGTTGCCGCCGGTCGTTGTGGGCCTTTTCGTAACTATTTTTCTCTGGAGAAGCGGGCCGCTCGGATTTCTCGGTATGCTCTACACCCCGACCGCCATTATCCTTGCGCAGTCTGTTATCGCAACACCGATCGTTATGGGCATTACGCTGGCGGCAATGCAGCAGCTCCCGAAAAAAATGCGGCTGCAGGTGCTCGCCCTGGGAGCAACACCGCTGCAATCCGTATGGGTCCTCATCCGTGAGGCGCGGCTGCCGCTCCTTGCCGCAGTTATGGCCGGTTTTGGCGGGGTTATCTCGGAGATCGGCGCATCCATCATGGTCGGCGGGAACATCAAGGGATACACCCGCGTGCTCACGACGGCAACGGTAATGGAGGCCGGAAAAGGCAATTTTGAGGTTGCGATCGCACTCAGCATCATTCTTCTTGCCCTTGCATATTGCATCAATTATATTCTTACCCACATTCAGCAAAGGGAACGACGTTTTTAGACCTTATGGCCGAAGAGAGAAATACTATTCTTGAAGCACGGAACATACACGCGGAAAACAGGGGAGCCGTAACACTCGACGTCCAGAACCTGACAGTCTTCAACGACGAGGTCCTTTCCATCATCGGTCCCAATGGCGCGGGAAAAACGACACTGCTCCAGAGGCTGGCCATGCTCCAGAGGAAGCCGCGCGGAAACCTGTTATTTCGCGGCAAAAGGGTTGGTGCCGATATTTCTGCGACCGAATACCGAAGGTCTGTGACGATGGTATTCCAGGAGACGCTTCTTTTCGATACCAGCGTCTTTGAGAACGTCGCATCCGGGCTGCGCTTCCGCCACGCAGGGAAAGATGAAATCGAGAAGGCTGTTTCCGAGAACCTTGAGCTCTTCGGAGTGACCCATCTCAGAGAACGCTCTGTCCGGACACTGTCCGGCGGCGAGGCGCGCCGGGTGAGCCTTGCCCGGTCTTTTGCCGTGAGGCCGGAGATTATATTCCTTGATGAACCGTTCTCGGCGCTAGATCCTCCAACCCACGAATCTATCGTCGCCGATCTCAGCCATATTCTCAGACGGCCCGGCATGACAACGATATTTGCAACACACGACCAATCCGAAGCGTTGCGGCTGTCCGACCGCATCTGTGTTATGGATAAAGGAAGGATACTCCAGCTCGGCACGCCCGATGAGATAATGAACCATCCCGCCAGCGAGTTCATCGCGTCTTTCGTCGGAGCTGAAACGATTCTTCCGGGAACTGTGACCGATGGAAATGCGGGAACGATCTCCGTCAATGTAGACGGTCAGAACGTCATGGCGGTAGGCGAGGCAACGGCTGGCCAGAACGTTGTCCTGTGCGTACGCCCCGAACGGATAACGTTGTCTGTCGAATCACGGCGCGATGCGACGAGCGAACGCAACGTACTGGCGGGCACGGTGGTCGACGTGACATCTCTCGGCCTGTATTACCGCGTGACCGTCGATTGCGGCTTCATCCTGAGTGCATACATCACCCCCGGTTCTGTAAAAAAGCTCGGCATCGAAAGGGGCAAAAAGGTGTACCCATCCTTTAAAGCCACCGCAGTCCACGTCCTCAAACGCTAAACCGCAAGCCTTTCACCGGGCTTGTTTTCTCGCCTTACGCCTTACGGTTTTCCAGTCTTGCCCGGAACGTCAAATAATGGTAGATTTTCAGTGCTTTTTGAGATCTGCACATATAGTCCCACATAATGATGCGAATCTCTTGTACGGCAAGCATCGTATGATTTCAAATCATCTGAAGGAGCAACCATGCTGTTTTCCAAAATGTTCATTCCGACTGTCAAAGAAGACCCGAAGGAAGCCGAGGTTGCAAGCCACCGGTTGATGCTGCGGGCGGGCTTCATAAGGCGCCTCGCATCGGGTGTATACACCTGGCTTCCCTTAGGCCTTAAGTCGCTCAGGAAAGTTGAGCAGATCATCCGCGAAGAGATGAATAAGAAGGGGGCGCAGGAGATCTTTATGCCTGCCGTGCAGCCGAAGGAGTTGTGGGTCGAGAGCACGCGATGGGAAAAATACGGCAAAGAACTCCTTCGCTTTGTCGACCGGAACAACCGTGAACTTTGCCTCGGGCCGACACATGAAGAGGTTGTGACCGACCTCGTCAGGCGCGAAGTAAAATCATACAAGGACCTGCCTGTCAATCTCTATCAGATCCAGAACAAGTTCCGCGACGAGATACGCCCCCGGTTCGGGATAATGCGTTCCCGCGAATTTTCCATGAAGGATGCGTACAGTTTCGATGCCGACGAACCATCAGCGGAAAAAAGCTACAAGGAGATGCACGAAGCGTACGTGAGCATCTTCGAGAGGTGCGGATTCAAGTTCCGGGTCGTAGAGGCCGACACCGGCCAGATCGGCGGGAGTTTTTCCCATGAGTTCATGGTGCTCGCGGATACCGGCGAAGACGTGATCATATCCTGCGATGCATGCGGATACGCGGCAAACCTGGAGCGGGCCGAGGTTGGCACCTCGGGAAAGACCCCGTCAGGCCCGAAGATAGGCTTGCACAGGCGTGTACCCACGCCCGACCAGCGCAAGATAGACGAGGTCTCAAAATTCCTCGGGATAACACCGGACAAGCTCCTCAAGACAATTATTTATAAAACAGACCAGGGCACGATCGGTGTGCTTGTCCGCGGCGACCGCGAGATAAACGACACAAAATTAAAGAATCTCCTGAAGCTCGATGAGCTTGAGCTTGCAGACGAGCGGACGATAGAAGAGGCGACGGGAGGCCCGCTTGGTTTCTCCGGCCCGATCGATCTTAAAATACCAGTTTATGCTGACATGGACCTCAAGTTCATGGAAAATTTCGTTGTCGGCGGCAACGAGCGCGATGTCCATGTAGTGGATGTCAATCTGGGCGATTTCTCTGTGAAAGGATTTTACGATATAAAAGTTGCAGTGGCGGGGGACAAATGTCCCCGATGCGATTCAGGTAAGCTCGTTGCAACACGCGGCATCGAAGTGGGTCACATATTCAAGCTCGGCGTGAAGTATTCGAAGGCCATGAACGCGACGTTCCTTGACAACGAAGGAAAGGAACAGTTCATGATCATGGGATGCTACGGGATCGGCGTCGGCAGGACCGTCGCGGCGGCCATCGAACAGGGAAACGATGAGAACGGCATGATACTTCCCCTTCCGATCGCCCCGTTCGAGGTCGATGTCCTGCCAGTGAATACGAGCCATGCCGAGAGCGTAGCCGTCGCACGGGCAATATACGACGAACTTTTGGAGAAAGGCGTCGACGCGATAATGGATGACCGTGACGAACGTCCGGGCGTTAAGTTCAAGGATTGCGACCTGATCGGCATTCCCCTTAGGGTAACCATAGGCGAACGCGGGCTTAAAGAAGGGATCGTGGAGATCAAACGACGCGATAGCAAGGAATTTGAAAAGGTGCCTGTTGCAGAGGCGGCCGGGAGGATCATACGCTATGTTGGCGACGCTAAACACCGGTGATCTCACACCGAAAGACGATATAAATTCAAGGATCCACAAGCTTCGTGCGGGAATGGCGGCGAAGGGCATCGAGCTTGCGATAATTCTCCAGAATGTCGACATCCTCTATTTCACGGGAACCCTTCAGCGTGGTATCCTTGCGGTTTCCGCAGAACACGGGCCGGCATTTTTTGTCGAAAAAAGCATCTACCGCGCCAAACTCGAAACCCCCCTCGATATCATTCCCATCAAACGCGACAAAGAGGTAAAGGATATCCTCCTTGAAAAGAAGATGTTCCCGGCGCGATGCGCGATGGAACTCGATGTCATCCCTGTCGCGATATGCGAAAGGTGGAAGTCCCTGCTGGGGCTTGACGATGTTGGCGACCTCTCCGCGATCATCCGGGATTGCAGGCTCATCAAAAGCGAGTTCGAGATCGACCAGTTCAAAAGATCCGGCGAGATCTGCGAGCGTGTGTTCGAAAAGGCAAAGTCGATCGTGAAAGAAGGGATCCGCGAGGTCGATATCGATGCGGAGCTCATTGCGGAAGGCAGGAAATGGGGGCACCAGGGATTTTTGAGAATGCGCGGCCTCAATCAGGAGATGATGAGCTGCTACGTCACCCACGGGTATTCAACGACGATCACATCAGGCGCCGATGTGCCGATATCCGGCATCGGGCTCACGCATGCCATCGGCCAGGGTGCGTCCGTCAACGTGGTCAGGCACGGCATACCCGTGATCATCGATTACGGCGGAGGATTCAACGGGTACATCACCGACGAGACGCGAGCATACGCGACGTCGCCCTTAAAGGAGATATTTCATAAACCGTTCGAGGTCTCCCGGGATATTATCGAAGAAACCATGGGTTTTGGAAAAGACGGCATCGATGCCACGGAAATTTTCGGCAGGGCATTCGCGCGCGTCAAGGCGGCGGGCCTTGAAGACCATTTCATGGGACATGGAGAGGGACAGGTGTCATTCATCGGTCACGGGCTCGGGCTCGAGATCAATGAACTGCCCGTCATCACGCCGCGCCACAAGATAATACTGAAAGAGGGCATGGTCTTTGCTTTCGAGCCGAAGTTCATCTTCCCCGGCGAAGGCGCGATAGGCATTGAGGTTGATTTTGTTGTGAGAAAAGACGGGCTCCAAAGACTGACGAAGACGCCGCTCGATATCGTTTACGTATAACCCGTGAGGTTTACATGGCCTTCGAAGATTTTTTACATGAGATCGGGCAATTCCTCAAGAAAGAGCAAATAATTCTCGATCGCGACAACCTTTTCCACTATTCCTATGATGCCACGGAGAGGCATTCTCTGCCTCAGGCCGCCGTTTTGCCGGAGAATACGGAACAGGTATCACGGGTCCTGCGATGCTGTTCGCGGCACAATGTCGCCATTACTCCTCAGGGCGGAAGGACGGGCCTGTCGGGCGGCGCGGTTCCGGTAACCGGCGGTATCGTCCTCGCATTCTCACGAATGAACCGGATCCTTGAGATAGATGAGGCGAATATGTTTGCCGTGGTGGAACCGGGCGTCATATCTAACGATCTTCAAAAAGCGCTCAATGAACGGGCGCTTTTCTTTCCACCCGACCCGTCGAGCACCGTCGACAGCACCCTTGGCGGCAATGTGGCGGAAAATGCCGGATATACACGCGCGGTAAAATATGGTGTGACCCGGGATTACGTGCGCGGCATAGAAGCCGTGCTTCCATCGGGCGACATAATTACCCTTGGCGGAAAGACGCTTAAGAATGTCGCGGGGTATGACCTTATTTCGCTTATAACCGGATCGGAAGGGACGCTGGCGGTAATAACAAAGATCACGTTGCGGATCCTGACACGACCCAACGTTCGCCGGACGATCGTCACGTATCTCGATGACCTGGTATCCGCAGCCAATCTCATCGTGGCCTTGTTCAGGTCCGGTGTTATGCCCTGTGCCGTTGAGCTGATGGACACCATTGCGATAAATACCGTTGCCGATCATCTAAACATTCCACTTAACAGGGATGCCGCCGGAATGGTCCTTATCGAGATGGATGGGCACAATGAAGATTCCGTCAATAACGAGGCCCGTGAAATATATTCCCTGTGCAGGAATTCCCCCGGCACCTTCGATGTGCATCTCGCCGTCGATGATGCCGAGGCCGACAGGTTCTGGCTGTCGCGCAGAGAGGTGCTGCCGTCCTTAAAGGCGCTGGGGAAAGACCACCTTGAGGCGGATGTCGCCGTTCCCCGGTATAAGCTGCCTTTTCTCGTCCGGTTCGTACGCGGCCTCGAACACAGCGGCGCCCTGCAGATAGCAACCTACGGACATGCAGGAGACGGCAACCTCCACGTCACGATACTCTACCGTCGGAGGAATTTCGCCGAGCTTGACGAGGCGTACCGCATTCTGGAAAAGATCTATCTCGAGACGATCGCAATGGGAGGGTCTCTTACGGGCGAACACGGGGTCGGACTGACCGTCATGGATTATCTTTCCATGCAGCTGACCGGCGAGACGTTGCCTCTCATGAAAAGGGTGAAGGATGCCTTCGATCCGAAAGGACTCTTAAATCCCGGCAAGATATTCAAGGAACCGGACCCGACGAAAAAAGAAAAAGTGCCGGTATAATAATGGAAATACCGGTAATCGCATGGTATACTCGGAAGAGTTTTTAAGGAATGGCTAAAAAAACCCCGGATAACAATGATCTGTATCAGGCCTTTTTTGAATTATCAGAAATAGCCGCGATAGTGGCCGGTCAAAACGGAACGATACTCCACGCGAACCGGCGTTTCCTCAAGCTTTCAGGGTACAAAAAAACCGAGATAAAAAAGAAGAAATGGCCGGAGCTTATCGTCAACGGCGATCTGACCAAGGTGACGCAGCACCAGGAATTTATCGACTGTGATGGTCTCGACACGGCGCAGAGCACGGATTTCAAGCTGGCCTTGAGGGATGGATCGGTGAGGGACGTCCTCATAACCCGCAACCAGCTGAAGGACATCGCGTATACGGCAATATCGTTTATCGACATTACCGAATATATAAAGGCCGGGAAGCGGATAAGCATCAGTGAGGAAAAATACCGGTCGCTTATAGAATCCACCGATGATTCGGTATATATGATCGACCGTGACTGCAGGTATCTCTTTGTGAACCGGCAGGTGGTGAACCGGCTTTCGATTGCTGAATCCGATATCATAGGCAAGCGCTATGCGGATTTTCACAATGCCGATGACACGTTTGATTTTGCCGGTTATGTGGAGAAGGTATTCGAGTGGAACACTTCGCTGAGCTACGAGCATAGAAGCAATAACGGAAAACGGTGCACACTGAGGACCTTAAGCCCGATAATTGACCCGAACACTTCAGAGATAAAATGCA
>CAIQJW010000274.1 GCA_903872255.1 uncultured delta proteobacterium
AAAACAAAACCTTGGATCCCGGGTCAAGCCCGGGATGACGGGGTGTGGTGAATGGCGGCTTCCGGATGATGCCCCGGGATGACGGCGGGGGTTTTATGCCGGCAGGTATAATATATCCGCTTTGGATGGTGGGAAAGGAATCGCGACACAGTCTCCAGGACCGGGATAACGGCGAGGGGAGAGACTCCTTACGATCTCTAAGGTTTCCCCAGCACAATTACCGGTCTTTTTGCCGGATCGAGCCATTTGAGTAATTTCACAATGTTTTCTTCCGAAATGGCTACGCAGCCGGATGTTGGGGTCTTGCCGTCCTTCCAGACATGGAGGAAAATTGCGCTGCCGTGGCCGGGTACCACCGGGTCCATGTTGTATCTGATCACGATGCCGTATTTGTACCGGTCATCCTGCAGCACCATGTCCTCGAAGGATTTTGCCTTTGTCTCACCGCGCTTTTTCAGCCGGTTGTAATCGGGAGAGGCCGGGTCGTCGACCCAGATGTCGCTCGGGGTCATCTGGCGGTACGGCATGGCGGAATCGATCTTAGGCCCGTAGCCGAAAGCAAAGCCGAGGGGATAAACTCCCGGCGGCGTTCTGCCGTCACCTTCGCGCTTTTCGCCTGACGGCGCGAACCCGTTGCGCCCGATCATGGCGGGCACGGGCTTCAGGACGGGCCTCCATTCATCGTCGTCCATGTCGAAGGCCCAAAGGCGCGCATCGGAGGCGGACGGCTCGCCCCGGGTCACGAGGATGACCTGCGACGAGGCGGGAAACGTCCCCTCGATGACCCTCAATTCTCTTATAACATCTTCAGCAGCCATGTCCAGGTCCTTTTCCGCGGCCCCGCCAAAAAAAGCCGGAAGGCAAAGGCCCGCAATAACCGCCAGCAATAACCGGGTAACGGATACGGCCATCTTTTCGTTCTCTTATAAGGTCTACATATCGAAAACCATTTTTTTGACCTGGAGCCCCTGTATCTTCTTCAGTTTCAGCTCCATCTCCTTTACGGCAGGCTTGCCCCCGTAAATTTCGAGGAGGACGATCCCGCTCGGTGCGCAAAGGTTCTCGCTCACCTCATGCAGGCCAAGGCGGGTCTTGATGTAGCACGCACAGTCACTGAGCACTTTCTGAAGCTCGAGCGCATTCTTGACCCTGTTCGTAAGGGCGATCCCAAGGACATAATGTTTTGACATAAACCCCTCCTGTTTTGTTCGTGAATCGTAAATCGTGAATCGTGAATCGTGAATCGTGAATCGTGAATCGTGAATCGTGAATCGTAAATCGTAAACTGAAAAACTCCTTACTCCTTACTCCTTACGTTTTACGATTCACGATTCACGATTTACGGCCTCTATATGTGTACAAACGCCTTCTTCACCACATCTTCCCTCACCGGCTGCGTGACCAGGGATACAACGATGAAAACAATGAACGAGATCGGCAGGGCAATTATCTGCGGGTCTATCACATTCCACGGATGTCCGGCGAGGCATTCGACATTGAATACCTTCCGGCATAAGCCCAGTGCCGCTGATTCCTGCTGGTGAAAAAGGAGCATCCAGATAAGGGATGTGAAGAACCCCGACAGAATGCTGGCCTTTGCTGCGGTCTTAGACGCGCGCCTCCAGTAGAGCCCGAAAAAATATGCGGGGATGAACGTTGCGCCGCACAGGCTGAAAAAGAACGCCGTCGCCACGGCAACGATGCTCTCGGGCAGGATAAGCCCTATGATGAGGGTAGCGAATATGCTGAACACGATACCGACCCGGGTAACGATCGTCGTTTCGGCTACGGACCGGCCTTTTAAGAGCGCCTGTTCGAATATATCGCGGGAAAGCGATGTGCCGAGCGCATGGAACTGACTGCTTCCGGCGCTCATTGCAGCCGACATGAGGGAAACGAGAAAAAAGGCAACGAACCAAGGAGGGTAAAACCGGTCTATGTAGAGGGGGATAATCTTGTCCAGATTGCCCTGAACGGCCCGTACAGGCATTTCTGTGTACATGTCGTGGAAATATACATTGGTGAGCGCTCCGACCGCATAGGCGACGCCTGTCGTGAATAGAATGAAGATCGCCGTAAAGGGTATCGAGCGATTCAATGCCCGGTCCGATTTAAGCGTCATAAACCGCACATTGAGCTGTGGCTGTCCGATAACACCGATCCCCACGCCCATGATCATGGTTGTTATGACATACCACCATATCGAGGAGAACGCCTCGGGCATCGACGTAAAGCCCCTGTGCCCCGCCTGTTTGAGAGCCTCGGGGACAAACGTGGTGAGCGCATCGAGCGACCGGTGCGCCGCGAATACGCCGCCCAGAGCCCAATACGTCGTAATGCCGATAGCGGCCATCGAGATCATCATGATTACGCCCTGAAAGGCGCTAGTATAGAGGACCCCTTTTAAGCCCCCCCATATGACGAAACATGCCGTTATGAGGAGGAACGCGAGGAATGCGGTGGAAAACGGGATGTTGAGGTATACCTCGATAAAACGGGAGATGCCGACGAGGACCGCCGCCGTGTAGACAGGCATGAAGATAACGATCAAGAGCCCCGAGAAGCCCTGGACAAACCGGGAATCGTATCGTCTGCCGAGGAGTTCGGGAAAGGTATGGGCGTCGAGCGCTTTGCCCATTTTGCGCGTCCTTTTGCCGAATATGACGAAAGCGACCCAGACGCCGACCATGATATTGAGGAAGGACAGCCACGCAAGCCCGAAACCATACAGGGCGCTTACGCCGCCGAAACCGATTATGGCCGACGTGCTGATATAGGTCGCCCCGTAGGACAGGCCCATGGTCAACGGGTGGACCTGGCGCCCGGCGAGCAGGTAATCGGAGACCGTCACCGTCCTGCGATACCCGAGATAGCTGAAGTATATCGTGATACCGAGGTATATAAGCGTGAAAGTTATAAGATAGAACATAGACTAAGGTAGTTTTTCAATGAGCTCGATTTCTTCGCGTTCCCATTGGATCTCTTCGCGGTAATCCCCTTCCTTCTCCGTACCCCCCCGGTTCCAGTTGATAATTCCGTAGATGACGCAAAATACTGCGGACAGGATCGTGATGACGAAACCGGTGAAGACCCATGGATCAGAAAAACCCAGCATCATTCTAATTCATTAGCACGGGTATCGCTTTTAAGGCAAGCTCAAATTCCGGACGGATACGTCCCGCATTTTTTTATTGAATATAAACGGCCGGGGTGATATTCAAGAGTTGAACAGAAGAAAGGGGAGGTAAACCGGTGGAACTCGCTATGCTGGTCGTATGGTTCCTGGTAGGCGCCATGCTCGTTGGATATCGGATCTATTCGAAACGAAAGGGCAAATAAAATATCTTTTGCCCTGCCGTTTTTCGTTTTCAAAACAATCTATTATCCCCATTTGCCTGATACTGCAGCAAATCAAATTATTTGATTGTTGAGTCCCTTAGTGGTATAAAGAAATGATTCACAAACCATATTTCGGGAGGGTTGTTATTATGAAGAGAAGTGCAATGGTTCTTGCGAGCGCCCTGTTTTTCCTGCTCACAGTCGTAGCGGGTGCCTACGCAGTTGAAATTACGGCTGATATGGTCACAAAAGAAGGAAAGGTCACCCGTAATGGAAAGATGTATGTCAAAGGTAATAAGTACCGGGTCGAAAAAGGAAGCTCCCCTATGTTCGTGATCGTGAGGGGAGACAAGAACAAATTCTGGCAGGTCAATAGCGCCGAAAGAACCTACATCGAAGCGGCTCTTACGCCCGATATGAGACCGAACGTCGAAGAGAAACTGAACGGCGAGACAGCAAGGAAGGCCATGGGGACAGAGACGATCAACGGATATGCCGCGAAGAAATCCCAGGTAACGGTCAAGGGGCCGAAGGGCAAAGCCGAGACGGTCACCCAGTGGTTCTCGACTGAGTACAGTTTCCCGGTAAAACTTGCCGGCGAAAAGTGGACTGTAGAATATAAGAATATCAAGAAAGGCAGCGTACCGGACAGCATGTTCGAATTGACGAAGGGCCTGGTAATTGACACGACAGAAGTTCCCGACGTTCTCCATTAAACATTCTCGCGAGCAGGAATAAAAAAGAATAGAAAAGCCAGGATCGGATGATATCCGGCCTTGGCTTTTTTTACTCAGATGGTAATCCGAAACGCTGCTGACAGGCAGAGCTGATCCGGTCGATCTTAGAAGAAAAGGGGATATCCATGGGACAGGTAAAACAGAGGCACCACATAAAAGCAATCATCTTCTCTGCGGTTTTTATTGTCGTCTGCATTGCTTTTGTAATGTGGCTGAAAGGCCAGGCAGAGCAGCAACCCGTTCCGGTAATCAAGGGGGTCGAGGATGCTAAGAGCACCGACTGGAAAAAATACGGCACGGACCCGGACGGCGACCACTATTATCGTTTTGACGCATCGAGCAAGGCCTTTCCCGACGTGCTCAGCGTAAAGACCAAGATCATTTACAGCGAGGGCGGAAGGAAAAATTACATAGAAAAAAGGCGGGCAAACCGTCTTCCCGTAGAGGGATTGGAAGCGCTTCATACGCGGACGGTGCTCTATGGCCTCAATTGTGTTAGTGAAAAAGGTGAGCTGGTCGTCCTCGAGGTTTTCGAGCTGACCAAAG
>CAIQJW010000275.1 GCA_903872255.1 uncultured delta proteobacterium
GGACCGGTGAGATCATGTATCAACAGGTCCACCAGCGGGTCTTTGCGTGTCATTATTTAAACCTTTGATCCCGCTGCAACGGGACGACTCCCGATTTTAAGATATTCTTTAGATACCGGAAAAGTCAAACAAAAAGTAGTCGAGCCCGTACGCCGCCTCATTTTGCGGTTTTTGCCTGCAATGCCAGGCCTATGTCGGCGATGAGCCTCGCCGACATCTCCTGCATGGCTTGACTTAAGCCTGCAGCGAGACCGTTTGCCGAACGGTTGCCGATCGGAGCGGATTGTACATATTGCTTCTGAAAAATGATCTGCCCGACCGGGTTTTGCTGGCTTGTATCGAGGAGTGTAATGCGGATGCTTGCAAGCGCCTTCCCGTCGGTTGTCTCCCCGAATTCGTCAATGTATCCTTCCAGGATATACCGGGAAAGCTCCGTATCGTAGGAGGAGTAGGTGCCCTTGAACAACCCTGAACGCGTAATGTCCCGCAGGACAAAATCGGTTATCATATCGGCGGGATTGACATACCAGCGGCTGTAATCATACGTATCGAGGCGGTACTGCCCCGTGCGTATCATCATTGACATCGAATTGAATTGAGGTGCAACGGCGAACCGTTCAACCGTCAGAAGCTCATCGACGGGCCGTAGAACCCGGTCTGCCTTCGGCGATGCGTGGTCCAGGGTATATTGCTCCATAACATAAGGCGGTTTGGTCCTGCCAAAACAGCCTGTCACTATGGCGGCGCATATAAAGAGGAGGACAAAAGACCCGATATTGTTTTTTCGCATTTTCATAAGCTACCTCTTCTTTCGTGGGGGCGGATCGCTGAACAATATATCCGATGGGTCCGCTTTGAGCCTTTCTATGAGCTGATCGAGATTATCCGATGCCCTGCGCAGGTTTTCTCCTGTCTGCTGGATCTCCATGGTTATGGTCCTAGACCTGCGCGAGATGTCATCGATGAGCTTGTTTGCCTTTCCCGTTGTTTCGGCGAGTTTCATCTTCTCCAGTTCCTGCTTTAACCGCGTAATCGTTTCTTTCGCATCGCGCACCGTATCGCGTGCATCCGTGAGCAGGGCATCCGCCCGCCCGTCGCCTATCATCTTTGAAAGCTGGGTTGCCGAATCGGACAGTGTTTGGGTCATGCGCTCAAGATTGGTTATTATCTTGGTCATTTTTTGCCCGGAGAAGAAACTGTTCACGCCCTTCGTTGCGGCTACAAGTTCGTCCGATATTGCCTGGAAATCGATTGCCTGCATCTTCTTAACGACTGCATCGACTCCCGATACAATTTCCTGGATCTCCGAAGGGTTTGACGGGATCAGGGGATAATCGGGCTCAAAAGGGATAGACGGCGTCCGGGCAAGATCGCCTCTTTTCCTGTGGTCGAGCTCAACATACACTATGCCGGTTATTCCTGCGGCCTTCAATTTAGCGATGGTGTTATTGCCTGCATCACCGCTGAAATTGATCTTCATCACGACCTCGATCAGCCGGTAATCGGGCGCAACACCGATCTTTTCTACCATACCGATCTCGACCCCGCGGTATTTTACGCTCGAGTCTACCTGAAGGCCCTGGACGGATTCATCGAAATACGTGACGAACCGTTCGCCTTTTGTGAAATATTGAGATGCGCCGAGCCAGACGATGGTCCCTACTGCGATGAGGGCGCCTGCCAGTACGAAAAAACCCACGAGGAAATAGGTTTTCTTCTTTA
>CAIQJW010000276.1 GCA_903872255.1 uncultured delta proteobacterium
CAACGTAACGCTGTCCGTCGAGCTCGTCACACCCATCGCACTTGAAAAGGAACTCCGGTTTGCCATCCGCGAGGGCGGCAAGACAGTCGGTGCCGGCGTCGTCACCGAGATAATTGAATAAAGGGGAATTACAATGCGGCAACTTGTTATACTTGCGTGTGGGGATTGCAAAAGGCGTAATTACACCACAACAAAGAACAAACAGAAGACTCCCGACCGGCTTGAATTGAAGAAATATTGCTACGCATGCAGGAAGCACACAAGCCACAAGGAGACTAAATAGCAAACAAAGGCCAGTAGCTCTAACGGATAGAGCACCGGACTCCAAATCCGGGTGTTGGGGGTTCGAATCCCTCCTGGCCTGTTAAATTATGGTGACTGAATGGATTTTAAAAGTAAACTTGAGCCTATAAAAGATTATTTCCGGGAAGTGTATCACGAAGGGAAGAGGGTAACGTGGCCATCACGCAAGGATGCCATTAAGGGGACGTATATTGTGCTCATAACGGTCGTTATTGCAGCGCTATTTCTTGGCATAGTCGATATAGGCCTGTCAAAGATCATACAGGTTCTCATACGATAAGGAATGACGGAAAATTCAATGGATAAAAAATGGTATGTTGTCCACACCTATTCGGGATACGAACAAAAAGTTAAGGAGATGTTGGAAGAGAACATCAGGATAGCAAAGATGGAGGAGTATTTCGGAGAGATCATTGTCCCGTCCGAGATCATAATGGAGAAGGTCAAGGGGCAGGTGAAGAAATCCCAGAGGACAGTTTTCCCGGGATATATCATCGTCAATATGCTTATGAACGATACCACGTGGCATTTCGTGCGGAATACGCCAAAAGTTACAGGTTTTGTCGGATATGACAAAATGAACCCGCCGGCCCTTCCCGAGAAAGAGGTAAACGATATAATTAACGCGATCCAGGAAGGCAAAGGAAAGATCAAACCCAAGATCAGGTTCGAAAAAGGTGACGGCATCAAGGTTACCGAGGGTCCGTTCACCAATTTTACCGGCAATGTCGAAGAGATAAAACCGGAAAAAGGCAAGGTGAAGGTCCTTCTGAATATCTTTGGCAGGACGACACCCGTGGAACTTGATTTTATACAGATAGAGAAAATCTGAAGGAGCATAAGAAATGGCAAAGAAAGTTATCGCATTGGTAAAACTCCAGCTTCAGGCTGGCCAGGCTACACCGTCCCCGCCGGTAGGTCCTGCTCTTGGTCAGCATGGTGTCAATATTATGGAGTTCTGCAAGGCCTTCAATGAAAGGACTAAAAGCCAGGAGGGTACGGTTATTCCGGCCCTTATAACGATATTTTCGGACAGGACCTTTACCTTTGTTACGAAGACCCCGCCTGCGTCATTTCTTATCAAAAAGGCAGCAAAACTGGCGAAAGGCGCCCATGCCCCGAAGAAAGAAACCGTTGGGTCTATAACGAAATCTTCGGTTAAAGAGATCGCCCAGCTCAAAATGGTCGACCTCAATGCGAAGGACATGGATGGAGCAGTGAAGATCATTGAAGGTTCCGTTCGAAGCATGGGCCTCGAGGTTGTGGAAGAATAAAGAGTAGAAGCGCCCGGCATGTTCACGACAGCGTGCTGGCGGATTTAATACGAGGTGAGTAAATA
>CAIQJW010000277.1 GCA_903872255.1 uncultured delta proteobacterium
ATGAGTGTACGAGTTCGATTCTCGTCCCAGGCATTTAAGTTTTTTGATGTTTTTGCATTTTCCATTTGGAATAATGTGCGAGGTAACAACCCCACCGGGCCGCCATGTAACCATAGGCCTTATAGTATTCATTTGATTTATATGCCTTTGCGTGGTCCAGCCTCTTGTTTACCAAGTCCAAGAATCCCATGTCGGTTTCGGTCGCCACAGTCCGCCTCTATTTCAACCAGAGATCGTCTGCGGGGTGGGTCATTTTTCGTTGATCACTTTCCCTTTAAATGGGTCAGTTTTGGGTTATCACAACCACCAAGATTTGATTATATCTCATTTTGAATACGGTAAAAACATGCCCGGCGATCGTCAGGTATGAATACAATCAAACTGCAGTCGCATCTTTCAAACCTTTGCTCTCGTATCGGGTGCGGATACAATGTATTGACAGTCTGGAAGAGTTATTCTATATTAAGCCTACCAAGTTGGTATGAAATTAGCGAGGGTAACATAATGGAACCTTTTGATAAAATTATCGAGTATCTTAGACAGGGTCGCGGGGGAACCCTCGCTACTATAATATCACGGGTTGGCGCAACGCCGCGCGATGCGGGCGCCAAGATCTTCATAGGGGACGATGGCAGCGTGTATGGAAGTATAGGCGGCGGTTGCGTCGAGGCGGAAGTATGGCAGCATGCCCGATCTGTCATCAGGAATCAGGAACCGAGAAGGCTGAGTTATGCCATGAGCGGGAAAACCGTTGAGGACGAAGGGATGATATGCGGCGGCACCGTGGACCTGTTCCTCGAACCCGTAACCGTGAAGTATAAAGAGATCTATGAGTCGATCTTCAATTGCCTTTCCGGAAGGGGTACGGGAATTCTGTTTACTGTGACCGAGGGCCCGTGTTTTAAGAAGTCTTTTTTCCTGGAGGACGGCACTGTTCTGGGAGACATTGACCTGACCGACGACGCCCCGAAGGATTTTCAGAAACTCGTTCGTGATTACCCATTGCGGATTCGTGACGGTATCCTCATAGAAACCGTACTGCCGCCTGCGCGTGTTTACGTCTACGGCGGCGGGCATATATCACAGCACATATCAAGAATGGCGAAAGCGGTAGATTTCCACGTTACCGTTATCGATGACAGAGAGTTCTTTGCGAATCGCGAGCGGTTCCCCGAGGCAGACGAGATCGTGGTTGAAGACTTCAGAGATGTTTTTAAAAAGGCGCGCCCCCTGTGCAATGATTATGCAGTGATCGTTACCCGCGGGCATAAACATGACGCAGTTGTTCTCGAAGAGGTATTGAAAGAGCCGCCCCGTTATACCGGAATGATCGGAAGCAGGAGAAAAGTGAAGATCCTTTTCGACGACCTTCGCGAAAAAGGATTTGGCGATGCCCTTCTCAGGACCGTTCATGCACCGATCGGCATCGATATCGGAGCCGAGACGCCCCAGGAGATATCCGTAAGTATTATTGCGGAATTGATAAAGATAAGGAGTGATGCAGCGTGAAAGATGTTGTTGAAACAAAAAATGCGCCTCAGGCGATCGGTCCGTATTCACAGTCTGTAAAAATATCGGTTGCCAGCATGCTTTTCTGTTCCGGACAGATCCCCATCGACCCAGCAACGGGGCAGGTAGCGGAAGCGATGCCGGAGGTACAGGCGCGGCAGGTGATGGAAAACTTGAAAGCCGTCATCGAGGCAGGCGGGTTTGCCATGCACGATGTGGTAAAGACCACGATATACCTCAAAGATATGGCTAATTTTGCCCTAGTGAACAGCGTATATGAATCATTTTTCCACGGGGCATTCCCGGCCAGATCCACAGTAGAGGTGAGTGCCCTTCCTCGCGGCGTTCTCATCGAGATAGACGCGATAGCGTGCAGGCAGTAACTTTCAGCACGCTCCTTAGAACCACCCTCGAGGATAGCTACATTATTCTCCAGTGCGTTCCTCGTGGGATTCGTCCCCCTTCCGTATTCGTAGGGACCGAACCCCACGGGATCGTCCTGAGCAAAGGTAGACACCTGGTAAATGGGCACACTAGAAGCCCCGGTGTAGGGGTCCCCGTCATGGCCCGTGTGGAGGCGAAACCCGGTTACGACAGAATCCTTCCGTCGAAAAGCCGGAGCACCCTATGGGTGTACCGGGCGTATTCATTACTATGTGTGACCATGATGATCGTGGTTCCCTGGATGTTTAACAAACCCAGGAGTTCCATGATCCCTTGCGCTGTCTTCGAATCTAGATTGCCCGTCGGTTCGTCTGCGAGGATAAGGCGAGGGTTGTTTACGATAGCCCTCGCTATAGCGACCCTTTCCTGCTCGCCCCCCGATATCTCTGACGGCAGGCGTTTTCCTTTTCCCTTAAGGCCCACATTTTCGAGAGCAGTCTCGGCCATTTCTTTTTTCTCGCGTTTGCTCCGGCCAACGATGGCGAGGGGAAGCATAACATTCTCGACAATCGTCATATAGGGTATAAGGTGAAAGCTCTGAAAAACAAAACCGATGGAGCTATGCCTGAAGTCGGCGCGCCTGTCCTGGCTAAGGGAATATACATCGATTGAATCTATAAAGAGCTTTCCCGATGTCGGTGTGTTGAGTATCCCGAGTATGGACAGGAGGGTAGATTTTCCGGACCCCGATTCTCCCATAACAGCGATAAATTCTCCCGCATCGATTGTGACGTTGATATCATCTACAGCGAGTACCGCCGCATCGCCCTGGTTGTATTGCTTTCTCAGGTTATTTGCTTCGACATAAAACATCGTATTCCTCCTATAGTGCCCTTAAAGATTCGTTCGGATCAAGCCCCGCTGCGACAAGGGAAGGGTAAACGGCAGCGAGAAGACCCAGGATGACGGCCAGAAGTACAGAGCAACCGGCGAGATACGGGTCGAATGCAACGTTAAGGTCAGCAACACCGATCAATCTGGGGAATATCCCCCTGGCGGCCCCGAATCCTGCGAAATAGCCGATGAGGCCGGCCAGGCCCGCCATGATGCCTGCCTCGCAGCCCGCGCAACAACCGGTGATGTCCGGGCGGCGTTGGGACGATCGGTCCGGCGAGATTCCGACCATGACGTTCACCCGGTTCCTGAAGGGTCAGCCTCCTCTCGACGACGTGA
>CAIQJW010000278.1 GCA_903872255.1 uncultured delta proteobacterium
ACGGACCCCGATGTCCCGTGAATGCTGAAATCGTCCGGTTGTTTGGCTGTTGCTTTGAAAATATTGATCGGCCCCGATACGGAGTGCTCAATCCTGGTCTTGCCGTCCTCAGCAACCACCCGCCCCTTAATGATCGTCTTCAGGACATTGAAGGACTCCAGGTTGTCAACGACGATCATATCGGCCGGATCGGAAATACGCAACAAGCCGACATTCAGCCCGTAATGATCAACCGGGTTGAGGCACGCACACCGCAGGACCTTCATGAGGTCTATCCCCCCGCGCACAGCCCGTTCCACAAGCAGATTAATATGTCCGCGCACAAGCATATCGGGATGTGTATCGTCCGTACAGAGCATGCATTGCCCGGGATGTTCTGACATTAACGGGTAAAGTGTATCGAAATTCCTGACCGCCGACCCTTCCCGTATGAGTATTTTCATACCGAGAGATATCTTTTCCCGAGCCTCTTCGATCTCAAAGGATTCATGGTCGGTCGATATACCGGCGTCTATATATTTCCGGAGAGCCTCACCGCGCAATCCCGGCGCATGGCCGTCGACCGGTTTGCCCGATGCCTGTGCGGCCTTTATTTTCGCCAGCACTTCGGGATCACCGTTGAGGAGGCCCGGGTAATTCATCATTTCACCCAGGTACCCGATCTCCTTTCTGCGCAGCAATGCCTCAATTTCGTCAACGCCGATACGTGCACCCGCCGTTTCGAAAGGACTTGCCGGGACCGAGGACGGTGCTCCAAAACAAAAGGTAAAGGGCATGCCTGCCCCGCTGCCTATCATGTAATCAATGCCCTGCAAACCCATGACATTTGCGATCTCGTGCGGGTCCGACACCGCAGCCACCGTTCCGTGAACCACGGCGAGCCGTGCAAAACCGGAAGGCGCAAGCATGGAACTCTCTATGTGAATATGGGAATCTACAAAACCTGGCAGGATATACCTGTCGGACCAGTATCGCTCCCTCTCGATCCCCGCGATGATGCCGTCGCTCATATGGACAGTACCGGGAAAAATGGTCTCGTTATGGATATCAACGATATTGCCGGATATGCTGTTCATAAACCCCTTCCTGGTCCTGCGTGTCTTCACTGTACATGACGATAAAAAAATAACCGGCAACCGCCCATGAATCTCAATTTATCGATCATCGGGCGGCTGGCGGTTATCTGGCAATGCCTTTTATTAATGTCCGTTATTCCGCGTTTATTATCATTGCTTCGCTGTATGCCCGGGTATAGGCATTGATGTTCTTTTGCGCATTGACCCCGAAACGGTTGCGGACAGGCTCTTCGAGGGCGTTCAATTCAACAACCCGCGTTACACGGACAAGTGCGCCGAGCATCGTCGTATTCGTGATCGGGACACCAAGTTCTTCCTTGGCTATCTTCGAAGCGTCCACGGCAATAATATTCTGTCCGGGAAAGATCTTCTTCAGCTCTTCTGCTGATTTATTGGAATTGATTATAATGTAGCCGCCCTTCTTGAGGCCTGCGGTCGGGTTCGCAGACTCTACCAGCGTCGGGTCAAGTATCAGTACGCTATCGGGTTTGTATACTTTAGATCTCAGCCTGATAGGTTTATCCGATACACGCAGAAAAGCCTGAACCGGCGCGCCGCGGCGTTCAGGCCCGAAGCTGGGAAAAGCCTGTGCGCTCATGCCCTGTTTGATAGCGGCCTGGGCAATGATCTCCGCGGATGTTACAGCTCCCTGTCCGCCCCTTCCATGAAATCTGACTTCTAGCATATGTCCTCTCCTTTTAAGAAACTGAAGTTTTTATCCGCCACTGTGTGCCGCCTGGAGTGTCAAGAAGCATGAACCCTTTTTCGGCCAGCATATTCCTGATCTCGTCCGCTTTCTGAAAGTTTTTATTCTTTCGCGCTTCAATCCGGTCATTGATCGCATTTTCGATGAACGAAACATCGAGGCCCATGCGTGTGAGGTGTTTCAATTTATCCTGGGATTCGAGTGATTCCAGGGTATCTTCAAAAAGTCCCACGGTACCCGCCATAGATTCGAACACTGCTTCCGCGGACGCTAAAAGCCCGAGAGCGTTTTCGTCTTTCTTTTCCACCATCCTGTTAATTTCCTTTGAAAGATCGAAAATATATGAAATGGCGAGAGCCGTATTAAAATCATCATCCATGGCCTCGGTAAATTTCCTGGCCATTTCCTCAGCCATTGCAAATGACCGGGGCTCGAATTTCTTTCCCTTCTGTGCATCAATTGCCCTTTCGCGGGTGTAATAAAGCCGATGGAGAGCGGTATTCACGTCATCAATAGCCTGGCTGTTATAATCGACCGGGCTGCGATAATGATTCGAGAGATAAAACAGCCGAAGCACTTCGGGATGATATTCTTTAAGGAAATCCCGGATGAGGAGCGTATTGCCGATAGACTTCGACATTTTCTCCCTGTCGATATTAACGAATCCATTATGGATCCAGTAATTTACGAACTTTTCTCCTGTTGCCGCTTCGGTCTGGGCCTTCTCATTTTCATGGTGCGGAAAAACGAGGTCTTTTCCGCCTCCGTGGATATCAAAGGGATTCCCAAGGTAGAGCGTGCTCATGACGGAACACTCTATATGCCATCCCGGGCGTCCTGCCCCAAATGGGGCATCCCATGAGGGTTCACCTTCTTTGGAGGCCTTCCACAGTGCGAAATCGAGGGGATTTTTCTTCTTTTCATCAACGTCTACCCGGGCACCGGCCACCAAATCTTCAAGCGGCCGCTTCGAGAGTTGACCGTAATTCTTGAAGCTGTCGACA
>CAIQJW010000279.1 GCA_903872255.1 uncultured delta proteobacterium
CGGGCCTTGCCCACGCCATTGTGTCATACGTCTTGAGCCTTGTCGGGGTCTATGCCGTTGCTTTTATCATTGACGCGCTGGCCCCTTCGTTCAATTCACGCAAGGATATCCTGTCGGCCACAAAGGTCGCGGTGTTCTCATTTACGCCGGCCTGGGTTGGCGGCATTTTCATGCTCGTTCCGATGCTGGGCATCATTACTCTCCTGGCATCCCTTTACGGCCTCTATGTCCTTTATCTCGGTCTTCCTATCCTCATGGATACGCCAAAAGACAAGGCGGTAGGTTATTTTGTTGTCATAATTATTGTCAGTATCGTGGTATCGGTCATCATTAATGTCCTTGCCCGTCTCGTGCTTCCGTCCGGGCCGATGATGATGCCTTAAGAAAATAGGTAATGGGTTATAGGTGATAGGTGATGGGTCAAAAACATTACCCATCACCTATTTTTTTCCCCTATAACCTATAACCCATTGCCCATAACCTTGTTTTATTGCACATTTAGTCGTGGTGCGTTATTATAGAGCGTTTTTATTGAACCACCACGGCGCTTACTTTCATGTTAATCGTAAATAATCTTTCCAAAGCCTATGGCACCCAGACCCTTTTTGACGGGGCGAGCTTTACTGTCGGCACGGGCGAACGCCTGGGGCTTGTCGGGCGCAACGGCACAGGGAAGACAACGCTTTTCAGGATGATACTGGGAGAAGAGATACCGGATTCCGGGGAGATCACTATCCCCCGCGGTTATTCGATACGCCACCTGTCCCAGCACATCGCTTTCAGCGAAAAGACGGTGCTCGCCGAGGCCTCGGCCGGCCTTCGGGCCCATGATGACGGCCGCGATGAGACATACAAGGCGAAGACCGTACTGGCAGGGCTCGGGTTCACCGAGGCGGACCTTCAGGATGATCCGTTAAAGCTTAGCGGCGGTTTCCAGGTCCGGCTCAACCTTGCCAGGATATTGATCTCCGAACCGAGGATGCTGCTTCTCGACGAACCTACAAACTATCTGGACATTGTATCCATCCGCTGGCTCGTACTGTTCTTAAGAAGCTGGAAAGGAGAGATGGTCCTTATCACGCATGATCGCGATTTCATGGATTCCGTAACGACACATACAATGGCGATCCATCGAATGAGAATGCGCAAGATCGCGGGTTCGACCCATAAACTATACGAGCAGATAATCGAGGAAGAAGAGATCTACGAGCAAACGCGGGCCAATGAAGATAAAAAGCGCAAAGAGATAGAACTCTTCATTAACCGGTTCCGGGCACAGGCGACACGGGCACGGTCCGTTCAGTCGCGGGTACGTCAACTCCAGAAGAAGGAGAAGATGGAGAAGCTTTCAGCTCTCGAAAATCTCGAGTTTACGTTCAACGCAGCACCTTTTCCGGGACGATGGCCTCTTGAGGCCGGCAGTGTTAATTTTTCGTATATCCCCGGAGGTCCCGACCTCATCCGGGATTTTACGATCGCCGTAAAAAAACGCGACCGGATAGGGATCATCGGTAAGAACGGCAAAGGCAAGACAACCCTGCTTAACGTTCTGGCCGGGGAATTAAAGCCCGTTACCGGCACGATCACGTACAACCAGAACCTGAAGATGGGATATTTCGGTCAGATGAATGTCGACCGCCTCGATCCGAACATAACGATTGAGGATGAAATATGGAGTGTCGAGCCTTCCCGCGGCAAGACGGCCGTGAGGGGCATCTGCGGGGCAATGATGTTCGATGGCGATAAGGCCCTGAAAAAGATAGGAGTGCTGTCGGGGGGCGAGAGGAGCCGGGTCCTTCTCGGTAAACTGATCGCAGAGCCTGCCAATCTTTTGCTTCTCGATGAACCGACCAACCATCTCGATATGGAATCTATCGATTCGCTTGTCGAGGCCATAAACAATTTTGACGGTGCTGTTGTGATCGTAACCCATAGCGAGATGGTACTCGATGCCGTGGCCGAGCGGCTTATCGTGTTCGACGGGAACAGGGTTGGTGTTTTCGACGGGAATTATGAAGATTTCCTGTCCCGGATCGGCTGGGAAGACGAGGCCGATCGCAATGGAAACGAGGCCGGGACAGAAGATGCCCCGGCAAAAAGCGCCCTGAAAAAAGAATCCAAAAGGCTCCGGGCCGATATTATCAACGAGCGCTCCCGGGTAATGTCACCTTTAAAGAACCGCATACATGAGATAGAATCGGCGATCACATCCGCAGAAAGGCAACTTGCCCGCGACAATGAATCTCTCGTCGCCGCCTCCCAGCGTGGCGACGGAAAGGCGATCATGGGCCTTTCCATGTCCATCCACGATACAAAAAAGCAGATCGACAGCCTTTTTGACGAACTAGAGGTAATCACCGTAGAACACGACGCCCTGGCACAGGAATTCGAAGAAAAGCTGCGGAACGTCTGAAGAACGTAGAACCATCTCCGGAGGAGACATGCCACTCGCCTTTCAATCCTTGAGCCACGGACAGGTAGCATTCGGGTTTTTCAATATCGAAACGGACATGCTGCTTCTCGACGTTCATTTCTTTTTTGCGGATGATCTTTGCCGGGCCGTAAAAGAAATCGGAGAAGGTTCAGCCGGGCCTCTATCGATCGATCTCGCTGCCTATACACTTGAACCGTCCCGGATCGGCAACCTGATGGGTGCCATACACGGGATAGATCTCAGGGGATTTATCGGTGAGGTTTACGGGTGCTATCCGTTTCCCCGGGAGGAGGAAAAATTCCGCCAGCAGCCCGAAGGCTTCCGGAACCGGGGGGTCATCGAGGCTATAATAGGGAAATACGCCGGGTTAAAGCCGATCGGCATCACGTTCGACCCTCAAGAGGGTACCGTGAATATCGGCGGTTATATTTTTGACAGGAAGGAATTCCACAGGCTCATTTTGTATGTCTGGGCCGGGGGATACCCCCGATGGCGCGACGGCCTTCGCCCGGATTATGTCATGGAGATGAAACGGGTGATAGAATCCTCAAGAAGCACTCTTTATACCGGATTGAATTTTGGTATGGATTGAAGGCCCCGTGTGACGCTCGCTCGCACTTCTCGTCTTTTTACCCTTTACTCGTTGTCCCATACATCTTAGAATAAGGGCATGGAAGAAAATAAAAGCAAAGAAGAACGATATAACGAAGCCCGCATCCTGCATAAATCGCTCGATGAGAAACTTCAGATGCTGCAGGCGAAGCCTTACCTGACCGAGGATGAAGAGCTCGAGGTGAAGCTTCTCAAAAAAAAGAAGCTTTATTTCAAAGATATGATGGAGCGGATCAAGGAAGAGGGCTAACCGGCCCCATTGGACCTCATCCCCGCCCGGGCATTAAGCTATGATATTTTCGACGAATGCGCCGATTGCCTTGTTGACCTCGTCGGGTCTTTCGATCATCACCATATGGCCGGCGCCTTCAACAAGCACGAGCCCGGTTCCCGGTATGCTTCCGGCCAGGTATTGCGAATATTTCACGGGCGTGAAACGGTCCTCTATACCGCATATGACGAGGGCAGGGACGGATAAAGAGCCAAGCTGCCCAATGACATTAAAACCGTCGCATGCCGTAAAATCATTGAAGACCGTCTCTGCATCGTTCTTCATATATTCTGCAAAGACCTTTTCTTTCAGCTTTTCCGGAAATTGAGGAGAAAAGGCTGTATCTATTATCATGCGCGCCGTTTTTTCCTTGTCCTTAACGATCCCTTCCAGTATTTCAGGATACACCTTCAACCGTGCGCCGGTCCCGATAAGGACGATTCCCCTGACAAGGCCGGGATACCGGAAGGCAAAGTCCATTGCGACCGCGCCCCCCATGGAATGTCCCGCGATAAATGCCGAAGTGATCGCATTTTCTTCAAATGTTCTCTTCAACGCCTCGGCATAGCCGCCGATCGATGCGGATGGCGGGCCGTCAGATCTTCCATGTCCCGGCAGATCGACAAGGAAGACGGTGTACGATCCTTCAAAGTACATCTTTTGAAAAACCCACGACAGGGTAGAACCCCCGGCGCCGTGAATGAACACTATAGGTACACCGTTCCCGTATTTTTCGATCTCCATAATGCAGGCTCCTAAATTTTTTGCCAAATTATAAATGATGAACGGGACAATGCCAAGGATTTAGATCGCGGCTATCGAAGATTTTCGTAGCAATTCTGGAGGCGATTTGTTACTAAATATCTTATATGTTCCAATACGATGGATGGGGGTGGAGGCTTACATGAAGGCTCGTTTCTGGGGGACGCGGGGTTCGCTGCCGGCGGCAGCCGATACCTTGGACCTGCGGCAAAAGATCATCGATATCATTAATGCATCGCGGGGCAGGCAATTTTCTGGCCGTGAGGATATGGCGGAATTTGCCGGGACTCAGTTGCCGTTTTCCCAGTCAGGCTTTTACGGGACAAATACATCCTGTGTCGAGATAATCGGCGGCGAAGAATATGTCATTTGTGATGCGGGGTCGGGGATCCGGGACCTTTCCCATCATATAATGACAGACGATGAAGGACGGGGCCGGACGTTCAATATCCTTCTATCGCACCTCCATTGGGACCATATCCAGGGATTCCCATTTTTCATGCCTCGCTACATTGCCGGGAACACGGTCATAGTATACGGAGGGCATTCAGATATTGAGGCAGCCCTTGCTTACCAGCAGGAATGGTCCAATATCTCGCTTCCGGACGGGGCGGATATCAGGTTCGAAATTCTTGAACCCGGCCGGTACTATAATATTGCCGGTTTTGACGTCCTGCCGATCCGGCAGAACCATCCCGGTGTTTCGTACGGGTACCGCTTCGAACGAAACGGGAAAAGTATCGTGTACTCCAGTGATTGCGAGCATCAAGATTATGAATCGAATGATTATCCCTTTATAGAGTTCTATAAGGATGCCGATCTCCTTGTCGCAGATGCACAGTACCAGGCCAAGGATGCTTTCGGGGCAAAAGAGAATTGGGGGCATTCGAGCAATACCGTTGTCACCGAGCTAGGCGCAAGGGCGGGGGTCAAGCATCTATGCATGTTTCATAATGAACCTACGGTGAATGATACCGATCTTGAAAAATATCTCCACGAGACACGCCGGTATCTCGAAATTTACGATCCGGAAGCCACGATGCAGATCGACCTCGCCTACGACGGATTGGAAATAGTTGTTTAAGATCGTAAATCGTAAATCGTAAATCGTAAATCGTAAATC
>CAIQJW010000280.1 GCA_903872255.1 uncultured delta proteobacterium
GCAGAGGATGAGGTCGAGATCTTGCGGGAAGGCAAAGGCACGCTGGCAGACCGGCTTTCGCGGTAAAGGGGTTTTTGATCTATGACTGAGATACATGCGGAAACCGGCGAAACCATACGAAGTTATTCCGATCTCGCGATCCACGCCGAAGTGGGCGCGATCATCCGGCATCATTCCGAGAATAAAGAGGATATCAGGCTGGTCGTACGGGATGCGATTCCCTGGGACGACGATATAAAGAAGATTTTGGACCTTGGCTGCGGGTACGGGTGGTTTGAGGAGGTCATGCCGCCCGGGCTCGATCTCATAGGGGGCATAGACTGCCTCGAGGAGAACGAAGGACCCTTCCTGGCTGCGGCAAGACCAAAGGCCCGGGAGGCCTTCTTTCGCAGGCTGACGCTTCCCGCGCCGGCCGGCCTTCCGCCGGGGCAATTTGATCTCGTTGTTTCCCTGTATTCCCTGTATTTCTTTCCGGGCTTTCTTCCGGATGTATCGCGTCTTCTCAAGCCGGGAGGGCTTTTCCTGTGTCTTACCCACAGCGCATCTATGCTCGAGGAGGGGCAGCATTATTTTGATTTCAAGAATTTGAGGAAGGTGATCGAACGTTTCTCCGCGGAGAACGGGGGCGAAATTCTGCGGCCCTTTTTCAAGGAGACCCGGCATATCGATTATCCAAATTCGCTGGTATTTCATCGGGGGGACGAAGCCTCGCTTGCCAGGTATATCGATTTCAAGAAGGAATTTATCCAAAAGGACGTAGACCCCCGGATCGTGCGCGAGAAAATGATAGCGGAGCTCGGCAGGAAAGGGGAGTTAAAATTCAACAAGAACGACCGGATATTTCTGGCGCAAACATGAAGATAAAAGTTTACTGTAATCATTGCGGAAAACAGCTCAGCACCGATTTTCTCGACGGCAAGCACCGCCAGGTCTGTACCGGCTGCAAAACGGTATATTACGAAAACCCTTTGCCGGTCGCATCCGTAGTGCTTGTCAACCAGAAACGCGAGGTGCTTCTCGTCCGCAGGGCCAAGGAGCCCTTCAAAGATATGTGGTGCTGCCCGATCGGTTTTGCGGAAACCGGCGAAAGCATCGAGGATGCGGCCTTAAGGGAGCTGAAGGAAGAAGCGGGGGTTGACGGGAAAGTGATCCAGCTCCTCGATGTCGGTTCACACATTAACCCTATGTACGGAGAGCTTCTTATCGTGACGTTCGAGGTCGAAAAAGCGGGGGGCACCGAAAAGGCCGGGGATGATGCGTCGGATGCGCGTTATTTTCCGCTCATGAACCTTCCCAGGCTTGCGTTCGATTCGCAGGAAAAGGCCATTGCGAAATTTATCGAGCTTAAGAAAGAGCTCTGGAGCATCCACGATTCCTTCGAGACCTTCGTCGAAAGCACGGTCAAGGACAAAATAGACTATCCGGTAGTCCTTTTGTCTGATGAGCTTGCGCAGGCGGTCCAGGAAAATTCGGCCAGGATCGTCGAGCTCTGGCTCAACGATATAACGACAAATCCGTCGACGCGTTCATACAGATCCGTTAGCAGAAAAGAGCTGCGCGACCGCGCCATGGTCATCGTGGGGCAATTTGGCGCCTGGCTGAGGAAGGAAAAGAGCGAAGGAGAATTTACGCTGTTTTATCGCAGCCTTGGCAAGGAACGCAAGGAGGGGCGTGTCCCCCTGGAAGAGGCGATCAGTTCGCTCTCTCTGCTCAAGAAACACGTATGGATGTTTACATATTCATTCGGTGTCTGGGAAAAGGCGGTCGATATTTACCGCATGTTTGAACTTGGAGAGCGCCTGGTGTATTTTTTTGACAGGGCGGCCTACCATACGGCCGTCGGGTATGGAAGGGGCGGACGGTAGGCCGACCAAGAGGCGCGCCTTGACCCGGGAGGGTCACGCGGGATAGCATATTTTTACAATTACGAAGCGAAAGGACGATGAATGGACAGAAAATTCAAGGTTCTGGTCGGCGCGGCGATGGTCGTGTTGTTTGCCGCCATCATGTTTCAGGCCGGATATGCCCAGAAGAAGCCCCCGGAATCCTTAATGTTGAAACTTAACGGCGCAAAATTTCCCCCGGTTCCTTTCACCCACTTCCTTCATACCGAAAAAGCGAAGGTAGGCTGTGTCAGGTGTCATCATGGGGACGAGGACCCCAAGGAACCTGGCGGGTGCATGCCCTGCCACGACCGCAACGACGTGAAGAGTGGCGCCCCCCCGATTAAAGATGCGTATCATAAGAATTGCATCGATTGTCATAAAGAATCCGTTGCGAAAAAGATAAACGCGCCAACGAAGTGTAATGAGTGCCATAAAAAGTGATAAAATGAGGGGTGGACCGATCTTCCGTTTTCTTGTATCCGTTCGTCTCACGATCATAACCCTGTCGTTGATAGCGGGCGCATCCATTGTGGGGAGCCTTGTTAGGCAGGGTGCATCGGAGGAGGAGTACCTTTCGCTTTACTCGGAAAGAGCATATCATTTCATCAGACTTTTCGGGCTGGACGATGCCTACCATTCTTCCTGGTTCTATCTCCTGATGGGCGTCTTTGCTATTAACCTTTTTCTTTGCACGCTGCAGCGATTAAGGAGATTGATGGCCCCGAGGGAAAGACAGGCCCCCGACCTCAGCGGGTTTGTTTCGGCCGGTTCCGGTTTTGCAACCGACCCCGTCAACAGAGAAGAGGTTGTTCGCCGGCTAGGTCCCTCGTACAGAAGGGAGCGCGTATCGGAGACCACGGAGCTTTTTGAAAAAGGACGTTTTTCCCGGTACGGCGCGATAGTTGTCCATGCGAGCGTGCTTTTGATACTCGCCGGGGGCCTCATAGGGAACATATCGGGATTTAAGGCCTACCTGGCGCTGAAGCCCGGAGACGAGGCGTCTGCGGCAATGCCCCGGAAACCCGGCCAATCGGCCGTTGTGCTTGGTTTTACCGTAAAATGCACCGATTTTCGGGTAAGCTTCTACCCGTCGGGCCAGCCGAAGGAATATGCAAGCGATATCGAGATTCTGGACGAGAAACGCAACATCCTTAAGCGGGGCCGGATTCGCGTGAACGAGCCCTTTTCATACAAGGGCGTATATTTCTACCAGTCGAGCTACGGACGCTCGAATGTCTATACATTCAAAGCGGACGGCAGGACGTTCGAACTTGGCGAGGAGCAGGTTGCCCGGGGGGTCAGGGTGCCCTTCATGGTGGTGCGGTATGAGCAGGATGTCCACAATTTCGGGCCCGGCGTAATGGTCGCCTACATGGATGCGGATGAACCGAAGACCCTGTGGTTCCTGAGCAATGTTGAAAAAATGCGATCGCACACGGTAAATGGATCGAAGGTATCTCTCGAAAATATAAGCGGACAATTCCATACCGGACTCGAGGTGTCGCGCGACCCCGGGGTACCTGTCGTGCTCTGCGGCTTCACGCTGATGCTTGCCGGGCTCTATATAAATTTCTTTACCGCACATCGACGGATATATCTGGCCCTGGGTCCGGACACTTTAATTGTGGCCGGGACAACATCCCGGAACAAGGAAGGTTTCGCTGAGGATATGAGGAAGATAGGCGGAGGCCTTGCATGATCACCGACCACACACTCCTGGGATTGGCGACGATCATGTACCTCGGGCTGGTTTTTTTTCATATCCTGTATTTTGTATGGCAAAAAGAGAAGCTGCTCTCGGCGGTCCAGCACATTCTGTATGCTGCGGCGGCCGTTCAGGCGGCGGGGATCCTTATGCGGTGGGCAATATCGTACCGGCTCGGGATAGGCCACGCCCCGCTTTCCAATTACTATGAATCTCTCATATTTTTCTCGTGGTCCATATCCGTTTTTATGATCTGTATGCGAAAAAGGCGTCTTTATCCCGCAATTACGTTCGTTGCCGCCGGGATATCGCTCATGCTCATGGCATACGCCTCTCTCTCGCCGGGGGTCGAAAGAGGCATTCAGCCGCTGATACCGGCCCTGCAGAGCAACTGGCTGCACATCCACGTTATAACGTGCTTTCTTGGGTATGCGGCATTTGCCGTCTCTTTTATATGCGGGGTCCTATATTTTTTCAGACCGGGCGGGATAGTGCCGACCCGCGAAAACCTGGAAGACATCAATTACAGGAGTATTATTATTGGCTTTTCGATGCTGACATCTGGTATACTTACCGGAGCCGTATGGGCCCATTTTGCATGGGGATCATGCTGGAGCTGGGACCCCAAAGAAACGTGGTCGCTTATAACGTGGATCATTTATGCGCTTGTCCTTCATTTACGCTTTACGGGCGGCTTGAAAGGCAAACGAATAGCGATATTGTCTGTCGTTGGATTCGCGAGCGTTATCATGACCTATTTCGGGGTCAATTTCTTTCTGGCAGGTTTGCATAGCTACGCGACATGATACGGAAAAGACCTAAAAGCCTTGTTTTTTTCGGGAACGGTATAAACTGCGAGCACGAGACGGCATACGCCAACACCCTTGCCGGCTTTGACCCGGAACTGATCCACATCGACGAGTTCGCTGAAGAACCCCGGAGGATCCATAAGTACAGTTTTATAAATTTCCCGGGCGGTTTTCTCGACGGCGACGACCTGGGTTCCGCGAAAGCCCAGAGCGTTAAATGGAAGTATCAGAAAATGGCCGGGACGGGAAGGCGCCTTCTCGACGAGCTCGTCAAGTTTATAGACGACGGGAAGATCATTATCGGCATCTGCAACGGCTTTCAGCTGCTCATAAAAACGGGATTGTTGCCCGCTATGGCGAAAAGGTACGGGCTGCAGACCGCCACCCTGACCGCCAACGACTCGGGGCGCTTCGAGGACCGTTGGACATACCTGAAGGCAAATCCATTTTCTCGTTGCATATTTACGTATGATATGGATAAAATTTATCTTCCTGTTCGGCACGGCGAGGGTAAATGCATTGTTGATTCAGCCGAGAGGCTTTCATCGATGAGGGCGGGGGGCAATATAGTCCTGCAATACGCCGATAGCGCGGGGGCTATAACGGCAGCATATCCGGACAACCCGAACGGTTCCGTGGATTCAATAGCCGCGTTGTGCGATGACACCGGGAGAATATTCGGGCTTATGCCGCATCCGGAGGCTTTTGTACGCAGGGTCCAGCATCCCCGGTGGACACGGGAAAGCATTGAAGAAGAGGGAGACGGGCTTAAAATTTTTAAGAACGCCTGTAAATATATTTCAGAAAGTTGAATTAGGAGGGGTCTCCATGAATAAGATGGACATAATCAATAAGCTTGCCACAGATATAAATGTGAACCAGAAAATAGCAAAGATCGCCGTCGACACGATCATTGAGAGTATAAAAAAAGCGATCATAAACAACGAACGCGTTGAGATTCGCGGATTCGGCAGTTTTACCCTCAGGGAGTACAAGGCATACAGGGGCAGGAACCCGAAAAGCGGCGAGACCGTGCAGGTCGAACCCAAACGGCTTCCCTATTTCAAGGTTGGAAAAGAACTCAAAGAAATGGTATGGACGGACGAGGACTAAAAGCTTCCCCAATACGGGCTTAATTCTTTTTATATTTTTACCAGGCCCACCACTATAATTCCTGTGTTCATTCGCGGCTTCGCCACCGGTCTATGAAAGAAGTTTTACTTGAGCATGGCGTTTTCGGCAATGAAAAATATGACCGAAGAGGCAATGGAGGGGTAGAACGACCTTAGGGGACGATCCGCCTGTCGGAAAGGTGGCAACTGCCCCAGGATTGCTTGGCCTGTTTTTTCATTTCCGAGGCTATCTCCGTCATCTCGCCAAAATGGGTGAAGGACCGGTCCCTGTTGGTGGCTATGCCTATCGAAAGTGCCGTTATGGGAAATTTCCTTGTATTTCCCTGCCGGTCGAGGGTCTCGATAAAACCATTGTCGCGGTCGGCCCTGTCGTACAGGGTTGGTATGATCTTATCGAACGCAGCGATTATTTCAGCGGACGTCTCCTCTACGACATCGACGGACGTTATAAAGACAAAGTCATCGCCCCCGATATGGCCGACGAAACACGTTTGCGGCTCTTTGCTCTTGACTATATTGAGAATAAGCCTGCCCGTTATCTGGATGATCTCGTCGCCGCGGCTAAAACCGTAATGATCATTGAAGGGCTTGAAATGATCGAGATCTGCATAGGCAAGGGCGAAGACGGCGCCGGATTCGATGCGTGCCTGGATGTGCCGGCTTATGGATATATTGCCGGGGAGTTTCGTCAGGGGATTTACGTCC
>CAIQJW010000281.1 GCA_903872255.1 uncultured delta proteobacterium
AAAATCTATTGTATGCGAAACACTGTATTTATTGCTTTTTTATGAAACTGAGGATTTCACGTAATCCCGTGCCTTGATGTACGGGGGAACAATCCATTGTCAGTTTCGGCGTGGCGATCCCCGGCAAGAGCTCGGGTGGTTTTGTTTTTCCTGAGTAAGTCTATTGACTTCTAAATCACTTCTATGGTAATTAGGAATTATTGTGAAGTAAGGAGCGAGCGCGGTTTCAAATCCCGCCCTCGGAATTATATAAAGTTTTTTCCGGGTATTTGGCTGTTAACTATGTCACGCGTAAACGTACTGCTGGACATCGGGGGGTGTTCAATGAGCCAACAATCAATTTCAAAAATGCAGAAGAGCAATCTTCGGGTTTCTGTTGATGAACGACACAGAGGGCTCAAAGATATCGATTTCATCGCCGACCATACCCAGTCCCATGACCTGATGCAATACGGTGCAACACGGTCAGTTTCGGACATGGGTTCGCTCTATTTGCGGCAGGCCCTCACATCGCTCGAATGCCCTGAATGCGGACACGAAGTGAAAAGAAGCTACAGGACCCATCCCCTGGAGTGGGTCCTGAAGTATGCGGGCCGAAAGGTCTTTTATTGTACGCATTGTGATTGGCGTCAAATAGTAAAGATGGGCCAGTGGGAATGGCAGACAATCCTGACGGTACTGGCGGCGTTTACGATCATCTGCGCAGCATCGATCCACTGGATCCTCCGCTAATCGAAATATTACTTTCGTTGTGCTCGCCGTACTCCTTTTCGATATAATTGCTTTCCTCATCGATGCAACGTGTTATCTTCGTTTCATCCCATGGTATTATTGTAGTTTATTGTAAAGACAATAACGGGTTGGATGTAGATATTCAGATAATGGTTCGGCTGCAGGTCCTATTTGAGTAATTTTTAAAGAAAAACAACGGGCAATATGTTAAAAAAATGTATAATAGGTAAATAGTATATGGTGAATAGTTTTAGCAGGACTATCCGATGCCGAAAATACGATCATTAAGACCCGGAGAAAATTACTGTTACCTCTATGTGAAGAAAGAGGAAGCAAACCTCTTTCTCTATTCATATTTCAAACAGGGACTCGATAAGAACGAAAAAAATCTTTATGTCGATGCCGATCACGACGAACATGCCTTCATAAGTTTGCTGGAGGAAAACGGCGTTAATGTGCAGGAAGCCCGGAAAACCGGAAAATTGCTCCTCGCTAACATGGATGCCGAGGCGGGGATAAGCGCAGTTTTCAAGGATCATATATCCGGACCGGAAAGTCCGTCTGAAACCGTTTTCCGCGTTGCGGTAGACGATACGGAAAGCTTGAGGAAGATCGGAAGAAAATGGTTTTCCCATATTTCCGAGGACCTCGGACCTATTGTAAACGAATGGTCCGTGTCCGTTGTTATGTATTGCATCGACAGGATCTCGCCCGAGGCCCTTTTTCATGTGCTTGCCGTGTTCCCGTCACTTATCATAGGAGATGAAATATACGAAAACGTTTTATTTCCCGATTCGGCAATTTCGCAGCGCGATGAGTTGAGGATGCTGAATGCCGAGCATTTTCTGGATCTTATCAAGGACCATAAAAAGCTCAAGGACATGCTGAAACGCGGGGGTGAAGCGTTAAGGGCAAGCGAGCATAATTACCTTTCTATTTTTGAATCGGTAGCCAATCTGATAGCGACGATAGACAAAAAAGGGATCATTATTGACTGTAACGCCAGGATCAGGGACGTACTCGGATATGAAAAAGACGAGATCATCGGCAAGTCTGTTGCCGCCCTTTTTCATCCTCACGATCTTCCCAGGATCCATGAAACGGTCAGGGAAGTCATTAAAAAAGGGGCATCGTACGATAAACAGTACGAAATGGTAAAAAAAGACGGGTCAACCGTCGTTGTGAGCGTTAACAGCACGCCGTTGAAAAATGAAAAAGGAAAGATCGCAGAAGTTGTATCGATAGTGGAAGATATTACGGAACGAAAGCGCGTCGAAGAAGCCCTACTGCGAAGCGAAAAGCGTTATCGCCAGCTGATTGATATGCTTCCCGATGCGATCCTTACGATCAACGAGGGGCGCATCATATTTGCAAATGCGGCAGCCTACGACCTGCTTGGCCTCGTTCATCCGCGCGACCTCATCGGTCGTCGCATGCAGGAGTTGTTCGATGAAAAAGGCGCCATCGCATTCAATGAATTCTTAGAAACGATCCTTCAACGCGGAAAGAGCGTGGATCCTGTAAGGCTGGAAACAACAGGCCCGCACGGGAAGGTGATATCCATCGAATGGACAGGTATGGTCATCAGCCAGACTGATGGACAGGCTGCAATGTTCATGGGAAAGAGATTATAAAAGAAGTAAGAAGTAAGGAGTAAGGAGTAAGGAGTAAAGCCCATTCAGGACAGTTTTGTGTCTCTAACTCCTTACTCCTTACTATTTACGGTTTTTCGAGAAAGTTTGAGACTACCGGGATTATAGCAGCATATTCGCATTGAAAAATATAGTGTCCGCAAGCACTGTCAAGCGTGAACAACCCGGTGCCTGTCGACCCCGCGAATTCCCCGGCAGGTGCCGGGTTCAGCATAACATCCTGTTTCGAAATTATCGTCAGCATTGATGACCGGTTAAGGCGCGCGAGATTGGCCGACGCCTCCGGCAGGGCGTATATGTCATGCTTGAGCACGGCCTTTACCTGCCATGCGAGATCCAGGGGGTCCTTTTTCTCAAAACCGTTCCGATCTTTTTCTATGTGAGAGGCCAGGTTTTCGCGGCTGTTCAGGGAATTGAACCGTGCCGGCGTGTTAGATGCCATTGCGTTAAGCCCGGTTACGATGCTGAGCGACACGGCATCCCAGCCCGTTCCCGTGGTATTGGCCTCAAGTGCGGCGAGCTGCGTCTGAAAGAAAAGAAGATCGTATGCGGTAGGACGCGGCGAACCGGTTATGGCTATTATTTTTCGGGTCCTGTCCGGATGTGCGGCTGCAAAGTAGAACGCCTGCATGCCGCCCATCGAAATGCCAATGACCGCATGAAGGCGTGATATGCCGAATTTTTGTGTGACAAGCCGGTCCTGCGCCTTGACCATATCCCCGATCGTGAATTCGGGGAATGACCTTCCGTGTTGCCCGGCACTGTTTGACGGTG
>CAIQJW010000282.1 GCA_903872255.1 uncultured delta proteobacterium
AAAAAATGCCTCAATATTGACCTGCAATCCAATTTTAAATCCCGTGACCTTTTCAAGGACAAGAGAAGGCTCGGTATCAAAGGCGGACTGAAGGCTCTTGAAAAGATGTTCGGCATAGAACGCAAGACCGAAGGGGTCAATGGATACCAGGCAATGTTTTTGTGGGAAAAATACAAGAGGCACGGAAATGAAGAAGCCCTCAAGCTGCTCCTTGAATACAACAAGGAAGACGTTGTCAACCTGACCAAGCTTGAAGAGATCATGGATAATCTCGGGGGTGGCTACTGATGATCGAACAAAATTTCGTCATTGATTCGCGCCACAACAGGATAAGCGGCATAATGATCATTCCGGGAGAGGGGAAACAGCATCCGTGCGCGATCCTCTCCCATGGCCTCTTAAGTTCAAAGGAAAGCTCGAAGTATATGGCTGTGTCCCGGTCTTTCGCCGAAGCCGGAATAGCATCCTGCCGTTTCGATTATCATGGATGCGGTGAAAGCGGTGGAAATATCGAAGAGACCACACTCTCGATCAGGCTGGATAATTTAAACGCCGTTTTTGACCACGTCCTCAGTCATCCCTCGATTGACCCTCAGAAGATCGGGATAATAGGGAGCAGTTTCGGCGGCTCCACGGGCCTTCTAAAAGCAGCCCGCGATGAGCGGGTAAAATGCCTTTCCCTGTGGGCGACACCACACATATTGGATGCCAGGGAAGACGATACCATCGCCGACATCAAGTTCAAGCAGACGATATATACGGATTTTAAATCATACGATCTTTGTGAAGAAGCGAAGAAAGTCCAGTATACCCTCGTCATACACGGCGACAGCGATGAGGTCGTCCCGTGCATCGAAGGAAGGACCATTTATAAATTCCTGAAGAAACCGAAAACCATTGAAATAATCAAGGGCGGAGACCACATCTTCTCAGTTGACGCCCACAGAGCAAAGGCGATAAACCTAACCCTAAACTGGTTCCGGCGCTACCTGGTATCGAACGGGGAAGAACATAAATAAAGGTTCTACGTTCTACGTTCTACGTGTTGAGTGCCACATCATCGTTTACAGTTTTTTGTGCACGACATCGTAGACTGCCGACGCGCCAATGGCACCCACCCCCGCCGTCATCCCGGTTTACCGGGATCCAGTGTCTTTGTCTTTTCTTCTGCTTTTACAATGAATTTAACTTCAGGTTTCCGTATACGTTTTTTCAGGTCGGATGTCACACCGTATATAAGGTCCCATTTCCTTTACCGGTGAGGACATACACGCAGGGTTGTTTGTTCATGTTATGGCTTCAGGGAATTGTAACTGGTTAATAATAAACAGCAAAGACACTGGATCCCGGTAAACCGGGATGACGGCGGGCGGAGTTGCCTTATTCTTTATGCTTATCGTTCTTGAACTTTACCCTGTCCCGGATCACCTCTCCGAGGACGCTGCTTAGCCCTATGCCCAGGGCGAGGGACATTGTCAGGACGATGCCGCCGAAGACTATCAGGAAGCTTACTGTAACGATCGTATTGCCTAATCCGACGTATTCGAAGACGATCCCGAAGGTGATGACGATCAGGAGGATCCTGACGCCTTTTGCGATAAAATCGGCGAACTTGATCTTTGCATTTTCACAGGCTAGAAAAATGATTCTTCCCAGGAAATTGCTGAATATGATCCCGATGATCAGAATGACCAGGGATACGATAATGTTCGGCAAGGCCGTGGAGATCCGGGACGCATACTCCGAGAACTGGGTGATGCCCATATAATTCAGGCCGAATGAAAGAAAAAGGACGATGAATACCCAGTAGACTACCTTGCTGAGAATAAGGGATGGAGGAGAATGGATCCCGCCTTTCTCGAG
>CAIQJW010000283.1 GCA_903872255.1 uncultured delta proteobacterium
GGCCTTATCTCGATCGGCGACGTCGTGAAATCGATCATTTCCGAAAAGGATATGCTGATCGAGCACCTGTCGAATTACATAGCGGGCAAATACATCTGAGAAACCGTAAATAGTAAACAGTAAGGAGTAAGGAGTTAAAAAGCCTTAATTCCGCAGATTTTGATTTAAAAGCCGTGAAAATTCCTTCACGGCTTTGTTTTTTACGCCTTACGGTTTCACATGTACCGCCAGCCATATCGTGGGCTGGTTGGCGTCCGTGCGTGTTACCCTGTGGCGGCTGAACGCGGGGATGAGGACGTGGTCCCCCGGTTTAAGGGTCAGGGGTTGCGGTTCATTTTCAAAGGTGATCTCGGCAATCCCTTTCAGAAGGATGACCCATTCATCGTGGTCCTGGTCATGCCAGTTGTCCTCCGGTGTTGTGTGGCCGTCCGATATGATCCTCTCGATCTTCACGTTGGCATTTTCGGCGATCGTTTCAAATATTTCATCGGGTATAGCGGCCGGGATTCGTAAGAATATATTGTCTTTTTTCATTTCCCCCATCCCGGTCTGACGGTTTTTACCGCCAGTTTTCCCTGTATTGTCGTCGGCATATCGCGGTATGCCGCCCTCCCATGATACCTTGTTCATCGGGTGGTTTGCAATGTTTTCACACCATAGAGAATTTGAAGGATTTATGCTCCTGTGGTATTCTGCAGATATATCGACCATATTGTTGGTCGATCCCCAGACAAAAAGGAGGATCTTATGTCGACAATATATGACGTTTACGCACGGGAAGTACTGGACAGCAGGGGAAATCCGACTGTTGAGGTTGAGGTTGTCCTTGAAAGCGGTGCAATGGGCCGCGCCATAGTGCCTTCCGGGGCATCGACCGGAGAAAGGGAGGCCCTGGAACTGCGCGACGGCGACCCTAAGCGGTACAAGGGCAAAGGTGTACAAAAAGCAGTCGAGAACGTAAACAGCATTATTGCCCCCGAGGTCGAAGGCCTTGACGCACTCGACCAGGCATATATCGACAGGGTGCTGGTCGATACGGATGGAACAGATAATAAGAATAGTCTCGGCGCAAACGCCATGCTCGGAGTGTCCATGGCAGTAACGAGAGCGGCGGCGGATTATCTCGGGGTATCCCTCTTTCAGTATATCGGCGGCATACGCGGCCGTGAGATACCCGTCCCGATGATGAATGTCATAAACGGCGGGGCGCATGCCGAGAACTCGCTCGATGTCCAGGAATTCATGATAGTGCCGGCAGGCGCGGAATCATTCACCGAAGCGCTTCGCATCGGCGCAGAGGTTTTCCATACCCTCAAGGGGATCCTGAAAGATAAAGGTTATTCGACGGGGGTCGGCGACGAGGGAGGGTTTGCGCCGCAGATCAAATCGACGACCGAAGCTCTCGATACGCTGATAAAAGCGATCGGCGAAGCCGGATATAAGGCAGGAAAAGACATATATCTGGCCCTTGACGTGGCCGCCAGCGAACTTTACAAAGACGGTAAATATGTCATAGACGGAAATACGTGGGATGCCGGGCAGCTCGTGAAGTTTTACGAAGGTATCATCAAGAAATATCCAATTATCTCGATCGAGGACGGTTTCGCGCAGAATGACTGGGACGGTTGGAAGCTGTTTACCGATCGCTGCGCGTCAAAGATCCAGATCGTCGGTGATGATGTCTTCGTGACGAACCCGCTGATCTTTGGCGAAGGTATAGAAAAGGGCATTGCCAACAGCATATTGATAAAATTGAATCAGATCGGGACCGTCACCGAGACCTTAACGACGATCGAAATGGCAAAACGCGCGGGATATACCTGTGTTATCTCACACAGGTCGGGAGAGACAGAGGATACATTCATCGCCGACCTTGCCGTTGCGACAAACGTGGGGCAGATCAAGACCGGTTCTGCTTCTCGCAGCGAAAGGATCGCAAAGTACAATCAGCTTCTGCGCATCGAAGATGAACTAGGGGAAATGGCGGTTTTTGGCGGAAACAGCGTTTTCTACAGTATAAAGAAGAAATAAGCGGGCCTTAAACCTTTGGTTGCGGCAGATCAGCGCCCCGCTATGCGAACGGGGCGCTGATCTGCTTTTCTTTATGAAGGAGGGGGCTGGTTTGCGGGTTGGGCCTGAGGCTGCGGGTTGTCGCACGACCTTAAGCAATCGTAGTAACATTCAGACTGTTTCTTTTGTGTGCATTTTGAATCGGTGCAACAATAGGACACACATCTGTCCCGGCATGATGTCGAATCCAACGCTTCGGCACCTGTCGCCATGAACATTGCTGCGGCAAACAAAAGTATTATTGCAAGAAGATAAGTTTTCATCAATTCACCTCCCTGGGTGCATGACGATATATAACACTATCGGACTATTCCGTCAATGACAGACATCACACATAAAAAATACCCGTAATGTTGAGAATTTGGGTGTTTTTTCGTGGAATATGGGATACATTAGTTTATATATCAATCCAAACAAGAATGGTAGTCTCGTATGGTAAAACTTTACAGCATAGTCGATTCGCGCGTTATTGAAGGTGTAGGCGAAAAAGCAAGGATCGCCGTCTATATCAATCCCGATGATGCAGAGAGGCGGTATCTCATCGACCGCTACCAGCTCGACGAGCATACCCTGTTATCAGCGCTTGACCCCGATGAGCTTTCCCGTATCGAGATCGAGTCGAATCACGTCGCCATAATCCTCAAATCGCCGGTAAATTATCAGGCTGAGCATGCATTTGAGTTCCTGGTATCGTCGATGGGCATGTTCCTGTTCGAAGATACGCTTATCATCGTTATGGCGGAGGACCTCCCTATCTTCGACAGCAAGACATTTTCCCGCGTTAGCCGGATTGCGGAAACCATGCTGAAGATAGTCAACTACAGTATTTTCCGTTTCCTGGAGCATCTGAGGGTGATCGACATGGTATCCGACGAACTCGGAGATAAGATAAGCACCTCCATGGAAAACACGTATCTCCTGAACCTTTTTGCGCTGGAAAAGAGCTTGGTCTATTACCAGAATGCGATAAATTCCAATGGGGTCCTTATCGAAAAAATGAAGATCTACACCCAGAGGATAGGATTTACGCGGGACGATACCGAACTGCTCGATGATATCGCCATCGAAAACACACAGTGCTACAAACAGGCTGAAATCTATTCGAACATTCTCGCGAGCATGATGGACGCGCGAGTTTCCATTGTGAACAACAACCTGAACATTCTCATGAAGAAACTGACGTTCATTACAATTTCCATAATGGTCCCGACTCTTGTCGTCAGCGCGTTCTCCATGAATGTCGTCTTTCCTTTCCAGGGACACCCGTTCGCATTCTGGATCATTCTTGCGATAGCATTCAGCGCTATGGGAAGTTTCTTCTTCTTCTGGTCGATACGGAAGTAGAGATACTCTTTATTATTTCGATTACAATGTATCAGGCCAACAATACGAGATGACAACTGCTTCGGGAAAAAGAAGTGCGGGGTTGCTCATGTACCGCCGGCGCGGTGCTGCGGTCGAGGTATTGCTCGTGCATCCCGGTGGGCCCTTCTGGGCAAAAAAAGATGAGGGCGCGTGGAGTCTGCCGAAAGGCATCATAGATCCGGGGGAGGATGATCTCCTTGCAGCCATACGCGAATTTGAAGAGGAAACCGGCTTCACGGCGGAAGGGGACTTCATCGCCCTGACGCCGCGGCGGCAGCCGAGCGGCAAGGTCATATTCGCATGGGCGATTGCGGGCGATTGCGACCCTTCGGCCATGAAAAGCAATACGTTCACCATGGAATGGCCTCCGCAGTCGGGAAACATTGCCGAATTTCCCGAAGCCGACCGCGTAGAATGGTTTGATAGTGAATCGGCCAAATCAAAGATCATCAAGGGCCAGAAAGGCTTTATCGAAGAATTCGAAAATTTCATAGAAAGATCATGATGCGTCATTCCGCACGTCTCCTTATCCTCCTTATCCTCCTTCTCATTCCGCTTTCTTTATTCGGCGCAGATGAATGCTTTGACTGTCATGACAAATACAGGAAAACCAACCACGGCAAGCTCGATTGCACGGCTTGCCACAGTGATGCGAAGGACCTGCCCCACCCCGACAAACTGAAAAAACCAGATTGCGTCTCCTGCCATGGCGATGCTGCAAAAATGCACGGGACGAGTTCCCGTGCCGAAAAAAAACTGGCATGCAGCCAATGCCACGCTGTCCATAACATCGCCCGGGGCGCGAAGAAATGCGTCTCCTGCCACCCTTCCGTTGCGCGTAAGGGCCTGCCCTCGGCGCGAAGGTACCTGCCGGCATCGGATCTCTACGGGTTGACATCGCATGGGAAAAGCGGCGTGACGTGCCGGGATTGCCACGCATCGCAGGGGCGGACCAGTGACCGCGTGTGCGTAAAATGTCATGAGAACGTCTACAACGTATACAAGGGCACGGCCCACGCGAAAGGGTCTGCCGCGAAATGCACCGAATGCCACGATCCGCACAAGGTAAAGACATACAAGGAATTAGGGACGTCCGAGCGAATGGCCGTCTGCGTCCGTTGCCACAGCGACTACAAGGGAAAACACGCGTGGCTCCCCCATACGGAGCTTCATTTCATGCATCTCGAATGTTCGACCTGCCATAGTCCGCGTTCCGAAAAAGGAATGGTATTCAATATCAGGGTACGCACTGATGCCGGTGAACGGAACCTGAATTACGATGACATTGCCGCGGCATTCGGCACAAAAAAGCCTGCGCGGGACCTTATTGACCTCAACATGGACAGGCGCATCACATCGTCAGAGATCGTCCCTTTTTTCGACAGGCTGAAAAGAACGACGCCGGGAACGATCGCGATAAGCGGCTCGATCGTCGTCACCCGGGCCCATCATGATTATTCCGCGGTACAGAAGCGCGACAAGGTATGCGCAACCTGCCATTCCGATGGTGCCCCGTTCTATCAATCCATGTATATTGTTCTGCCTGAAAAGAAAGGCTTCTCGCAGATGCCGGTCAAGGGGACCGTGCTGGCATCCATGCCGTCGTCGCTTGCCCTCAACTTCGTTCTCCTCGGTGAAACGAAGCTGCGCTTCAGCGATATAAAGGCCCTTCTTCGCAGCAAAGGACAGGTAAGGCAGGAGATCGTACAGGACCTCGGCTTCAGATGGATCGATATCATCGGCATCTTTGTCTCGATCATGGTCCTCTTCTTTATCCTTGTCCATATTATATTAAGAGTGGTGTTCAGGCGATGAAAAAAGAGAATATTCCCCTGCATCCCCTGTCGATACGCATCTGGCATTGGATCAACGCGCTTATTGTCCTTGTGCTCATTATTACCGGGACCGAACTGCGCTTCACGGACATAAAGATCTTTTCAGATTACGGGTTCGTTGTCGCACTCCACAAATATGCGGGATATTTGCTCACCGTCTCGTTCCTCTTCTGGATCGCCGCATATCAGTTCTTAGGGGGATTTGCGGGCCATTATCTCGTATCCATTAAAGATGTGCGGTCCCTGCCAGCGCAGGCCGTCTTTTACCTGTACGGCTATTTCCGTGGCGGGCCCAACCCCTTCAGCGCAACGGCCGAAACGCGGTTCAATGTCCTTCAAAAGATCGCCTATTCGTTTATCATGTTCATTGCCACGCCGGTCATAATCCTTTCGGGGATCATATTCGGCAATATCATGGATTTCTACAGGATCGTCCATCAGTTAGGAGGCCTGAGGATCATCGACGCCATCCATGTGATAACCGGATACGTATTCATAATTTACCTGTTCGTTCATCTCTACATGGCCACCCTGGGCAAAAACATCTTCTCGCACACAAAATCAATGTTCACGGGCAGGGAACCTTGAACGCTTCCGCTTCTTCTGCTATGCTTTTGCCTTATGGGTCTTATAAATATAGACAATAACGAAGTCAAGCTTATCATGGTCGGAGGCAAGGGCGGGGTCGGCAAGACTACGTGCGCCTCGGGGATAGCACTCAAGATGGCCCGCGACGGGAGACGGGTCCTCATCATTACGAGCGATCCGGCGCCGTCATTATCGGACATTTTCGAGAAGGAAATAGGCGATAATGAGACGCGCATCCACGATACATATGAACTGTACGGGCTCGAGGTATCCTCCGATATCGTGCTCAAGAGATGGAAGAAACGGTTCGGGCCCGAGATCTATGAGGTCGTGTCATCATTTGCGAACGTTGATTATGATTTTGTCGAATATATCGGCACTGCACCGGGCATCGAGGAAGAGTATATGCTCAATTTCATCATGGAGCTCGTCGAAGGCGGCTCGTATGATGTGGTTGTATGGGACACCGCTCCGGCAGGCCATACATTGAGGCTCCTTAAACTTCCCGAGCTTTTCCTGACGCACATGGAAGCCGCAACGAAGTTTTATATGAATATCTACGGGTATATCGAAAAAGTAAAGGACACCGTGCGCCTGAAAGAATCGAAAAAGACCCTGCTTCAAATAATTGCGGGGTGGGAGGCCCTGTCAGAGCGTATTGTCGAATTCATCCGGGACGGCAATTCGGTGAAATACCTCATCGTTACGATACCGGAGGCCCTCGGCGTAAAGATGACGAACCGTGTGATCGGGGAATTGGAAGAAAATCATCTTACCGTCGAGAACCTCGTTATCAATAATGTCGTGCGCGATGCGGACTGTGAATTCCATCGCCAGCGAAAGGAGATGCAGGAACATTATATCGATGAGCTGGCAAAAACGTACGGGAGCAAGAGCCGGACGATACTCTATCTTGCCCCGCATGAAATAAAGGGCATGGAAAAGATCGCCGGCATCGCCGATGCCCTTTTCGGGTAGCCATGTCAACGATACGGATCACCGGCGGCAGGCTTAATGGGATGTCGATACATGTCCTCACGAACGATGTTGCCAGGTACACATCTTCCAAGGTCAGGCAGGCGGTATTCAACATGATAGGCGATATTGAAGGGCTATCCGTGCTTGAATTGTTCGCGGGATCAGGATCATTTTCAATAGAGGCATTAAGCAGGGGTGCAGCCTCGGCAACCCTGGTCGAAGCCAACAGAAAAATGACGGACCTTATTGAGAGCAACCTTGCAAAAACGGCCCTAAATAAATATTGCCAAGTCTTGCATATGGATGTAAGATATGCCGTCCCTTTGCTATTTGGAAGGAAGTGCATATATGATATTATTTTCATGGATCCTCCCTATGAGATGGGATACGTGATGCAGATCATGACACTTCTTCAGGCCCATCCGGTTTATACCCCTGACACCATAACTATAGCCGAATATGCGCGGCGCGAAAATGATACGCTAACGTATTGCGAAGGCTTCGAGAACCAAAAGACCAGAATGTACGGGGATACAGCCATATCTGTTCTGAGAAATATCAATCTTCCGGCGTAAGAAGGAGAGGTCATGAAACAAAAGCTCGCAGTTTATCCAGGTTCCTTTGATCCCGTCACGTTTGGTCATCTCGATATTCTCCAACGCGGGCTTGAGCTTTTCGATACAGTTATTATCGCTATAGCGTATAATATAGAGAAAAAAGGATTGTTTAAGTTCGAAGAACGGAAGGAGCTTATCCAGCAATCCATAAGTGGGAATACAAACGTCATGATCGACAGTTTCGATGGGCTCCTTATCGATTATGTAAAAAAAGTGAATGCGAGGTTCGTTATCCGGGGTTTAAGGGCCATGAGCGATTTTGAATACGAATTTCAGATGGCATCCATCAACAGGACGTTGAACCCGGGGATGGACACCCTTTTCATGATGACGAGCAAAGATTACTTTTTCATAAGCTCCCGAACGATCAAGGAAGTGGCACAATTTCATGGTTCTGTCAGCAGTTTCGTCCCGGCCCCTGTTGAAAAGAGGCTTAAGGAAATTTACGAGGGGTAATGAAGAAACTCTGCGTCGCCGTTTCACTGATCGTCTTTGTCTTATTTGCCTCTCTCGTACATGCCGGAGATGTGTATACCGTACGCGTAAACGGAGCGATCAATCCGCCCGTTGCAGGTTTTCTTGAAAATTCGATCAGCAAGGCGAACAAGGATAATGCCGAGGCGCTTGTCGTTCTTCTTGATACGCCGGGGGGGCTCGACTCCTCCATGCGGGATATAGTGAAGAAGATCATGGATTCCCCTGTACCTGTTGTTGTCTATGTGGCGCCCTCCGGTGCGCGCGCGGCATCGGCGGGGGCCATAATCCTGCTGGCCTCCCATGTAGCCGCTATGGCGCCGGGCACGAACGTGGGTGCGGCCCATCCGGTCAATATCGGAAAAGAAAAGACCGATGAAGTGATGATGAAAAAGGTGGTAAAGGATGCCGAGGCCTATTCGAAAAGCATAGCGGCGCAGCGTGGAAGAAACGTCGATTTTGCGGCGAAGGCCGTGACGGAAAGCATATCGATAACAGCAAAGGATGCCCTGACGAAAAAAGTGATCGATGTTATGGCGGACTCGGTCGACGACCTCCTTACGCAAATAGACGGCAGGAGTGTTGCGACGAAAAAAGGCACCGTCGTGCTGCACACGAAGGATGCGAAGAAGATCGATCTGCCGATGCCTTTCAAGTTTCGTTTTCTTGCCTATGTCAGCGACCCGAATGTTGCATACATCCTTATGATGCTCGGGATCTACGGCATCCTCTTTGAATTTTACAGCCCCGGGGCGGTTTTCCCCGGTGTAATAGGCGGTGTATGCCTTATCCTGGCCCTGTATGCCTTTCAGGCAATACCGATCAGCTTTGCGGGTCTTGCGTTGATCCTCCTTGGTATCGTATTTTTTGTATTGGAGGTAAAGATCGTGAGTCACGGGCTTCTGGGCATTGCAGGAATAGTAGCTGTCGTCATAGGGTCTCTCATGCTCGTCGATCTTCCCGGAAGTGCGCTTTCGATCTCCCTGTCCACCATCATCCTCGTTGCGGTCATCTCTGCCATATTCGTTTTCGGTATACTTTCTTTTGCCGTCAGGGCACAATTTATGAAAGTAAGGACAGGCCGGGAGGGCCTTATTGGGGAAACAGGTTTTGCCAGGAGCACGTTCACGGCAGGCGAAAAGGGTAAGGTCAATGTCCACGGAGAGATCTGGAGCGCCGTGAGCGAGGATACACTCAACGAGGGTGATGAGATCGTTGTTGCCGCCGTTGACAACCTCATCGTAAAAGTACGAAAAAAAGGAGGGTAAACATGGCTTTTTTATCAATTCCGTTCCTGTTTATTGTTGTCATCGTCATATTTTTTCTTTTTAGCGCTATCAAGATATTGAACGAATACGAAAGGGGGGTCATATTCCGGCTCGGGCGGGTCCTCGGTACGCCAAAAGGCCCGGGGCTCATCATATTGATACCGATCATTGACCGGATGGTAAAAGTGAGCTTGAGGACCGTTGTCCTTGATATCCCTCCCCAGGACGTTATCACGCGCGACAACGTTTCGATCAAGGTCAATGCGGTCGTATATTTCCGCGTGGTCGACCCCTTGAAATGCATCATCGATGTAGAGAATTTTCTGTATGCTACCAGCCAGCTTTCCCAGACAACCTTAAGAAGCGTTCTCGGACAGGCGGAGCTCGACGAGCTTCTTTCGCACAGGGAACAGCTGAATGACAGACTCCAGGAGATACTTGACACCCATACAGAATCATGGGGGATCAAGGTGTCCACTGTTGAAGTTAAAAACGTCGATCTCCCGCAGGAGATGCAGAGGGCCATTGCCCGTCAGGCTGAGGCCGAAAGAGAAAGAAGGGCCAAGATTATCAGCGCTGAAGGTGAATTCCAGGCCGCCACGAAACTGGCGGAGGCTTCCGATATACTTGCCCGGAGCCCCATGTCGCTCCAGTTGCGCTATTTACAGACATTGATAGAGATATCAACGGAAAAGAATTCAACTATCATATTTCCGTTGCCCATAGATCTGATAAAGATATTTGTAGACAAACTGACCAAGTAAAGGAACCAGAAGTAATGAGAAAACTGTTTGCTGTCCTCATCATCGCGTCATTGTGTCTTGCCGGTACAGGTTATGCAGCCCCGGCGGCAAATGCCGGCAAGAAGTCTCCGCCCGCCGCCAAAAAGACGAAACAGGCGGATGTCCCGTATAAGGCCTTCATCATCGTAGAGGCCGACGGGGGAAAGATGATCGATGGTGCGGATGTTCATGAACGGCGGGCCCCCGCAAGTATAACCAAATTGATGGTCGCATACGTCGTCCTCAATAAGCTCGCGACGGGGACAATCAAATTGACCGATACCGTCACGGTATCAAAAAAGGCATCGCAGATCGGCGGAAGCCAGGTGTATCTGAAAGAGGGCGAGACATTTACACTCGAACAGCTGATGAAGGCGATGATGATCGCGTCGGGCAACGATGCGGCCCATGCGATAAGCGAATATGTCGCCGGCAGCAAGGACGAGATGATAAAACTCATGAACGCACAGGCGAAGACGCTTGGCCTTAACGATACAGAATTTTACTCCGTTCACGGCCTTCCGCCTTCAAAAGGGGAAAAAGAAGACCAGACGTCGTGCCATGACCTTGCGATCCTTGCCCGGGAACTCATCAAGAACCCGAAGATCCTCGAATGGACTTCGATACAGACGGACACATTTCGAGACGGCAAGTTCGTATTGACAAATACGAACAAACTGCTGGGAAAGTTTCCCGGAACAGACGGCCTCAAGACGGGGTTTTATTCCCAGGCAGGGTTTAATATCGTCGCCACAGCAAAGAGGGGCGACATGAGATTCATTGTCGTTGTCATGGGCAGCCCGTCGGGAAAAGTGCGCGACATGTCGGCGATGGAAAAGTTGCAAAAGGCATTTGCGCAGTATAAAATGATAAGCGTCGTCAAAAAGGGCGAAGTGATAGAGCGGGACGTATTTCTCGTTGACGGTAAATACAGAAAAATGAAAGGAGTGACCGAGAAGGGTTTCCTGTACCCGATGGATATTAACAAAAAGGGTGCGATCACAAAAGAGATCGTCCTGCCCGAAAGGGTAAAAGGGGAGATCAAAGAAGGGCAGAAACTTGGAGAACTTGTCATGAAACTTGACAACCGGGTGATCGGCAGGGTGAATATCGTTTCTCCCGTATATGTCCCCAAGGCCAATCTCTTTACACGGTTTATCCGGAGACTCGGTCTTAATATCTAAAATGATAGAAAACCAGTTCAGTATGCTCCGCAACAAGGAGATCATCGTCGGGATAACCGGTGGGATCGCGGCATATAAGACGGCGGAGTTTATCAGGCTCCTGACGAGACGGGGCGCCAACGTTCATGTCGTCATGACGAAGAACGCCATGCAGTTCGTCACGCCGCTCACCTTCGAGACC
>CAIQJW010000284.1 GCA_903872255.1 uncultured delta proteobacterium
CATCATTGCGATATTCCCTCTGGTGCTCTTGTTTTTCGGGCTCATAGCCCTTTTGGCCGGTATAAAGAACACCGGTCTCAAAGCAACACTCCTGGGAGGAAACAACAAACAAGGGGAAACCGAACCGGCAACAAAGAAAAAAGACGAGTAGAGGTGATTTATCATGGGGACGGAAAAAATATCTGATGATATAGGAAAAACCTCTCAGAAACCCGAGGAGCACTGTACAAAGAACTTCAAGCCCTGGATATTGGCGCTCGTGGTCATGGTCCTGATTACCCTTGGATGGTCTATCTACGAGGCGCAGAAGAGGGGAGGGTATTTCGGGCGGTTATTTAGGGGAGGCAACCTGGCCGGAAGAGGCGGGTACGGTGATACGTCGGCGTTGAATACCACCGCTCCCGGAACCGCCAAAGGGCTTCAAAGCTCCTATCATGGCATTATTGACAGCGTGAGACCGGCAGTCATCAGCATTGACGCGGTCACGCAGGTCCAGAGTGCCAATCCCGCGGATACTGATGCTAATTACGCCAGAATAGGTTCCGGGGTGATTATCGATCCACGCGGGTATGCCTTAAGCAGCATGCACGTCGTAAACGGCGCATCTTCCCTGAAGGCCACTGTTTACAGTCCCACGGGAGCGCTTGAATATCCTCTCAAGATCGTTAAAGCGGACCAGGCTTCCGATCTCGTCCTTTTGCGGATACAGGGAGACGGGCCCTTCCCCCACGCAAGCCTGGGGGATTCCAACGGGACAAGAACGGGAGATGTTGTCCTTGCCATCGGCAGTCCTTTTGGCTTCGAACAGTCCGTAACATCGGGCATCATCAGCAGCCGGAACAGAACCCTCAATGTCGGTGGGATTGTGTACGAGAACCTGATCCAGACCGATTCTCCCATCAACAAGGGGAACAGCGGCGGTCCGCTGATCAACACCAAAGGTGATGTGATTGCGATCAATACGGCCATTTATTCGTCGAACGGGGTATACTCCGGCGTCAGTTTTGCGGTCCCCATAAACAGGTCATTGGACCTTGTCGGCGGCGTTCTCGATTTCCAGAACCAACCGCCTCCTGTCGCCAATGGTCAACTTGCCGGCTTGACCAGAACCGGAAAGCAGATAGGCAATTCCTACCGGTTTCCTGACGGGCAGGTCATGACTCCGCCGCACAACTACCGGGGGGGATGTACCGAATGTCATCCACAGTTTCGTGCGCCTGGATTCGATCCTAACAACTACGGTATGGGCCGTGGGTCTATTCTTCCGGCTGCTCCGAATCAGGTATGGGGAGTGCGAAGGAACATCGGAGCGGGGTACCCGCCGGTTCAAGGGCAGGTGCCAGGCAGGGGGCTGCAAAGGAGCCCCGGTCCATGGTGTCCTGTCGCCGGGCCCAATAATCTTTCTTTGGGTATGACCGTTTCCGATGTCGATAGCGTCGTCGCGAGGCAGAACAATATGATGCGCCCCGGCGGTGTCTTTGTCCTCAACGTCGCTCCGGGTACGCCCGCTGATGCGGCAGGTCTCCTGAGGGGCGATGTGATCTGCAGGGTAGACGGCAGAAAAATTAAGGACAGCGCGAGCTTCGAGAAGATTCTGGCGGGAAAAGGCTCCTCCAGTATGGACCTGGTGATTCTGCGCTTCGGCGCCAGAAGAACTGTTAAGGTAGGAATGGTCCAGGGGGCCGCTCAGGCAGCAGCAGGAACCCCGGTCAAACAGCCCACGGAATTTACCTGGCTGGGCGCAGAAATAATCCCCTTACCCCCCGGCACCGGTAAGACGGGTGTCTATGTCGCTGAGGCAACAGGCGTGCTTGCGCTTGCCGGCCTCAAAGCGGGAGATATTATCCAGAGGGTCAATGACGCCCCCGTAACGGACATCTATTCATTTATCAACCTGTCAAAGAAAGCAAATGTGAAGAAGGGGTTTCTCCTCGATGTAATTCGGTCGGGAAATCTACTGTATATTACGGTAAAGGATCAGATGGCCCAGAATCAGATAGCACCGGCGCCTCTTGCACAAAATGTCTGACTAACCCCTCCTGTTCGATAATAATCGGCGCCGGCGGCTCCGGTTATAAGACAGGGAGGGCATGCAGCAGGATGTGTTTTTAATGAACAGGATGGTAAGGAAAAGCAAAAAATGAAAAACGACGTTATCAAGAAACTGTACGCGAGAGAATTGGGCCTCATTACTGATGTGCCCATTTCGATTCGGAGAAAATGGACAGACTATGCAGCCCAGATCAAACACAAGGTCTGGTCCAGCCAGTCGACGGCGGTGAAGATAGCAATGATGGCCCTGTCCATGGCCCTTTTGTCGGCCTTCGTGTATTATTACAATTTCTTCACCATCGAGTACTACAAGACGCGTCTTGAAAAAACACAGATCGAAGCGGAGTTGCAGCGGAGAAACGACTTGATCCCCAACCTCGTCAAGGCCGTGAACGACTACATGTTTTTTGAAAATAAGATATTTCAACATGCCGCCGATGTTAGGGCTGCTTTGAATTCGCTGAAAGAGGTTCCTGACGTATCACCGGCGTCGTTGAGCCTGAAAAGCACCCTTTCCAAATTTCAGGCTGTGGCAGAGAACTATCCTGACCTGAAAGCCTCTGCGACGTATCAGAACCTCATGAAGGAACTGTCCGATACGGAGACGAGGATAGTCGGTGCGAGAATGCGGTATAACCAGGCGGCTAATTTCTACAACTCCCGGTTAAAAATGTTCCCCGGGGTTGTCTTTGGGTTTGTGATGGGTTTTAGGCCTGAAAAGACGTTTGAATCTGAGGAATCAGCAAAGAAGGTGCCGGGTATCAAATGAAAGCTCTATTGAAATACGGGGTCTTTGTCGGTCTGTTGACAATCGTTGTCTATGGAATGGCAAGCACTGATCTTCCCTCTGTCCATCCCTTCCTCGGGAAACGAACGAGTGAGAATAAACCGGCCCTTAAAGTACCATCTATTTCGCTCCAACCTTCACAGGCGCTTGCCGGCAGTCCTGGCAGCACCGGAGCGATAGATTACAGCCCGGAAAAAGGCCTCACGGCAACGGGGGAAGAGGGATGGATACGGCTGTGGCGGTTGCCCGGTGAAAGGCCGGTGGCAGCGATTGATGCCGGTGAAGGATTCCAGATACTGCAAATACGTTTTCTGCGGGGAAAGGGGATGATTGCCGCATGCGGCCGGACTGCCGACGGTAAAGGTGGCGTAGGAATATTTGACCTTGCTTCCGGAAAACAGGTATTCCGTATGGAGAATCAGGAAGCTGTCTTCTCCATGGATTTCGATCAGACAGGAAGGTATCTGGCGTTGACAGGAATGACCCAGATCAAGGTCTGGGATCAAGCGGAAAATCGTGCTGTTTCCATTTTGCCAAAAGACAATGTCGGATCGCGGGGTTTCTTTTTCATGGGTGACCGCTATATCCTTCAGTCCGACAGTCTTTCGCTCTATGACTGGAAGGGGAGAAAAAAGGCAGCAGGCCTGAACGCCGCGCGGCCTGCCGATGTGAAGAAGATAGACGATAACCTCTTTGCCTGGATTTCAGCCCAGGGATTGCATATCCTGCATTCTCCTTACGGGAAAATGGAAATAGTCCCTTTCAATACCGACGGGATATATTCATTTGACCTTGCTCCGGACGGGAAATGGGGTTTGTTCCTGAAAGAAAACAAGACAATGTCTTTGGTCGACTGCACGACCGGCCTGACCGCCAAAACCATGGGGTTTAAGCTGCGGCCGGATAACGTGTTTATCGATCAGAGCGGTATAGGGGCCTATGTACTTTATGGTTCGGGCAACATTGAAGTGTTTGACGTGGGAAAAGAATATATCTTTAGGAACGCTAAATTCTACACCACAAGATTTTTCGTACAGTTATGGGATAAAGCGGGTACTCTTACGAAAAAACGGCAAACGGATAAGGAATCGTGAGGCCTGATGTGATGGTGTGTTTGAGGAGAATACGAAGGTGTTATTTAACATATTAAGATCGTTTTTTATCGACAGGCTGGCCTATCTCTCGGCGCTTGCCTGCGCCATTCTCTGGGTGGTCCACATAAAATACCCTTATCTGCTCCCTGTGTCCTGGCAGGCGACGGCGCATCTTTATGCTGCTGTTATTGCCTCCGTAGCAGGTGGGATAATGATTTCCAAATATGTTCTCATGGAAGGTTATGCGCGTTCAATACGGGAAATAAATGCCGAGAAAGAGACCTTCTCGGGGATTATCCAAAGTATAGAAATGGATATCCAACGGGTCAGGGAAGAGAGAGATAGGATTTCTGAGCGCGAATCTGTCCTGAAAAACAGACTGAAAAGTTTTGAAAATAGCGAGATGGCATCCC
>CAIQJW010000285.1 GCA_903872255.1 uncultured delta proteobacterium
CCGGGTCAGGGACTATTTGTGGATGTGCCATTGCTGATTTCTTCTCTTCCATAATCGTTCTTTCCTTCCCGTCCTCAGAGTCTAAACTATTGGGTGGGAAGTGTCTCACTTATATTGGCACAGAGGGGGATGTAAAAAGAAAACTTGTTTGATAAAAAAGATTACATAAGGTGTATATTATTTATAATAATAACCATTAATATATAAAAGGAGCTAATGAGTCTGGCTAATCATAGCGTGTGCGTGAAGTGGTGTTCCCTGTTCAGGATGGAAAGATTTGTCTGGCATGCCGGGGAAATGAGGTTTATCTTTAATGTAACACGTGTCCCGGCCGGCAGTACGTAGCTTTAGCCGGGACCTGTGCAGGTCATAACCGATGATGGAAAAACCGAACCCGAAGGTCGTGGCGATCGCCATAATTGAAAGAGATGGGTATATTCTCATTGGCAGGCGTAAACGTGGCAAGCGCCATGCCGGGGTCTGGGAATTCCCGGGCGGCACTGTCGAAAATGGCGAAACCCACGAAGAGTGCCTTGTACGGGAATTACGGGAAGAATTCGAGGTCGATGCGCAGATAATCAGATTCATCGGCAGTTGCGACCACAGGTATGCAGCCGATTGGACGGTCAGGCTCTGTGCATATCTGACGAAGGTAAGATCCGACGATCTAAAGCTCAACGATCATGACGAGGTTCGCTGGGTTAAGCCTGACGAGCTCGAGCGCTTCCTTGAGGACAGTGCAAGCCGTTCCGTGCTCGAGAAATTATCCACCTTAACAGGTTGACTCTTTTGCTATAATAGGGTAATTATCTCTATTCTGACCTCCCGAAGGAGTATGTCCAATGGTCATTAACGAAAAGAGCATCAGGTTCCTTTTTGAAGCACTTGCTGAGGTCGGACCGCGTCTTAAACTGGTGCGATCGGAGGAATGGGACAGCCCGCAGCCTGATCCCGATGCGGAAGCATTTCTCAAGCTGGATGGCAAACGCTGGGGCCGGGACATCGAGCTTTATGTCTCCGTTATCGAACTGATAGGGCCAAGAGGCGTGGCCGCAACACTGCTTGAGGAGATCATCATTCCGCTCAAGGAAACATCGCCAGAGGCATATATGAAGGGCATTGAAGTAATGCGTGATCTCGATACGGGGGAAGACCCGGCTAAATGGCGCCAGATGCTCGACTCGCTCGACAGCGTCAGTTTGGATGATTATTTCTATCCTGTCGGCCAGCAGCGGTTAGATGACCTTTATCCAAAAACGAAGGATCCTAAAAAGTAAAAAGAGGGGGTTTTATGCATCACGACGCCAGGATCGCACGGGTAACGCAAATAGTTGCCGAGTCAACCGAGAGTTTTCAGGATGCAGTAATGCTCGGGTATAAGAGGGCCTCGAAAACGCTTAGGGGTATAACGGGCCTGAGGGTAAAGGAACAATATGCGGATGTGGCGGAAGGCACCATCCTCAAATTCAGGGTGACCCTGGATGTAATATTTATCCTGGAAGGATAGTTCCCTGTGTTCTGCCGGCTAAGAGATGTCAGGGCCTTTCATGACCACCATATCCCGTTAAGTCGTAACAAGCGATAGATCGTGCAATGAAAGTCCTCGTCACCGGAGTAGCCGGCTTTATCGGTTCTCACTTGGCTCAGCGGATCCATGAACTGGGCCATGATGTTTCGGGCATCGACTGCCTGACAGACTTTTATTCGCGCCAGCTCAAACAAGAGAACCTGAAGATCCTGGAAGAAAGAGAGGTATTCACCCACCGGCTTGACCTGGCCTATTCTGATATATCTCCCGTTATTGAAGATATTGACGTTATCTTTCACCTCGCCGCACAGCCGAGTATTTCACCGGATATCTCTTTAGCTGAATACTGGAAGGACAACATCCTCGCAACCCATAATCTGATCGGCCATGCCAGGCGCGTGCCGGGCCTGAAAGGCTTTATCTATATCTCGTCATCCTCGGTCTACGGCGCATATGCCGGCGGGCCCGAAAACACCGAGCCTAAACCCGTCTCGATGTACGGCGTTACAAAGCTTGCCGCCGAACAGTTCGTGCTCGCTGAAACAAGAAAGAACGGTTTCCCCGGGTGTTCCGTCCGGTTATTTTCGGTCTACGGACCCCGCGAGCGGCCTGATAAGCTTTATTTCCAGCTGATCCGGTGCGCGCTCGAAGGAAGGCCGTTCAATCTTTTCCGTTCGAGCATGGGGCATGAACGAAGCTATACCTATATCGATGATGCCATTCACGGGCTGCTTCTCGTCCTTGAGAACCTGGACAGATGCGTCGGGGAGATCTTCAACATAGGGTCCGATACGGCGGTGTCTACGGCGGAAGGCATACGGATCATCGAAATGTTGACGGGGAACACTATCATGCTTAACGAAATTGCCGAAAGGGCAGGGGACCAGGTCCGGACCCAAGCGCATATTGAAAAGGCACGCGCCATTTTGGGGTTTGAGCCATCTGTCGGTCTCTATGATGGTCTTGCTAAGCAGGTCGACTGGTTCAGGGAATATATAGCGCCGAAGATACATCTCCTGTAGACAAACGGATCGATGAACAGTCAGGCATGGATGCCGACAAGGTCCCAGAGTATCCCGGCTGCCTCACTGCTGCTACCCGGTTTGTCATCCATCCAGAAGCCGCTTTTCAAACGCTCGAGCCTTAAACTCTGATCGTCGAATCTCCTGTGAAATGGATGAAGGTGATACCGTATCTTTCCCTTAAGAAGCGCGGCAGAGGCGCAGCTTGCATACCCGGCGCCCGTTACGATATCGCTGAAACCGGACAGATGCCGTTCCGCCGGAAATATCCCGTCATCGGGCGTAAGGACCCGCGGAAGACCCGGAATACGTTTTTCGGCCATGACCCTCCGCGCAAGGCCAGTCAACTGATCTATCTCTTCCTTCGGGCCGCTGTGAACGATACAGCATGCGGTTTTTCCGGATGAAGGCGAAATCTCGCGGGGCCTAGCAGGCGATACCGGCCACCTTGCCATAGCCAAAAAACAGTTGTTCCGGAGCGCGTCTGAATACATGCTGTCCTGTTCCTCGATGATGACCGCACCTTCAGGCCATACAGCGTCATTAATTCCGCCGCACATGTCGAGGTACGCGTTCCATCGCAGGTAGCGCGCGACGAGTATCCTGGGAAGGCGGGGCATAACGTACTTCATTTCGCTGAGAAGGCCGAAGGGGAAGGTATCCATCACAATGCACCTGAACCTGTGCTTTCCAAAATAGTCGACAAGAAAGTTCTTGTACCGGCCGGTGTGTGACATTGCCCCGTCCGGTACCCGGTCAACCGGGCACGGGAACCCGGGTTCTGCTGCGGGGGCGGCGCTGCTCGACACGAGGATCCGGATCCGGGACCGTATAGGCCGGGGGGCGTGTTCTATCAATGCAAAAGAACGCGCTATGTGCCCCAGACCTCCGCCGAGCGCGTAGTAGAGGATCATGTCGTCATACCGGTCCCTGCCGCGGCGATATCCATTTAGGGACCTTTCACAAGATCGAGGAGGGCCGGTTCAAGGATATCCGCCTCATGCCTGCCGGTAAACCGTGTCGTGACCGTGTTGAACGCCTCCTGCCCGATCTGTTCACGCGCCCCGGGTGAAAAAGACAGGACACGGGAGAGAGTCTCCGCTGCCTCAACGCTGTCCCCCACGTTGAACAGGAACCCGTTCATTCCGTCGGTTATAACATCTGGCATACCTCCCGCCCGGCTTCCTACGACAGGCCGTTTGCACACCATTGCCTCGAGGAGCACGTTCGGCATGCCGTCATAGAAGGACGGTATAAAAATAACATCGCAGGCGAGGTAATAGGGGGCGAGGTGTTCCCTGCCGACAAAGGGATGAATGCTCCAGAAATCCGCGTACGACGCCTCGATCATAGCCCGCTCGTCTTCAGGGATATCCCCTACGGTAAGCAAGCGGGCGTGCCTGCCCATGCCGTAGGAGTGGAAGACGTCGATGGCAACGGGCAGGCCCTTCTTGTATTTGAGTTGGCCGAAGACCCCTACCAGGGGCCGCCCGTCGGGAGAATACCGTGCACGCAGGGAAAGGGCATGGTCCTCGTCTGACGGGAAAGTGCTCCATTCCTCCGGGATGATGCCGACCGGGGTGAAGAGGACCTGCCGGCCCGACATTCTTTCTATTCGCGAGGCCATATCGCGGGCTACCGCGCAAACAAGGCCCGCTCTTTCTATTGCAAAGTTCACCATCCAACCGCGGGACGGGTCGTGGGTCAGGCGGTCAAGGTCGTTGCCGCGGAACATGACAGCACTGGGAGTCTTGAGCCACTGCCCCCAGAGAACCGCCAGGTAGCCCGGTATGCCGCCACCGAAGCCGACAAGGACGCATCCCTCCATTGCGCGCCGCTTGAGAAAAAAGAGCCTCTCCAGGTCGTCGTGGGCGTTAATGGCAGTGAAGTGGCCTTCGAGGTCCTCGAACCTGAACGCGTTATCTCCATCGCCGGTACTTTTCTTTATTAAGTGAAGGACGGTGACCGAGTGGCCCCTGTCGCGAAGGCTGTTCACCAGGCGCCGTGACGAGACGGCCATTCCCCCGCCTGAAGGGTTATGCTGCTCGGTTATCCAGGTGATCCTTGCCATCAGCTGTCCTGAAAGGCTTCTGAGCCAACGGCCATGCCGCCTGTATCCGGGAAATCGCTGTCCCCGCCACTATCGCCGGCGCTACCCCAATCACCCGAGGCGCCTCCTCCTCCCATTTCCCCGCCGCCGGCCTCAAAGCTATCATAATCCCGGGAACTGTAGGTATCGGTATGTGATCTATAATAGGAGGAATAATAGCCGTGCCTGTATACCTCGTCTTCGTCCCACCCGACGACAGCACAATCGGGGCATATAGTCCCTGAGGAGCTGGTGTGGATATGCATGGCACATATGGGTTTGCCGCATCTTGCACAGGCAGCGGTCGCGACCTCGCTGCACGCGGTAAATGTGAGGAACCCTATTCTTTGTCCACATTGGCTCATACGTTACCTCCGGGTTGGGTTTGTTTGCTTGATTGAGGGGTCACGGCCTTGTACGCTCCTGCCATCAGATCAAGGAGCAAGGACGCTTTGAGGGGGTTCGCGTCCTTGACGGTCTTGTTGAGCGAAACCAGTATGACGTCTCCACGGGGGCTCTCGCGATGACGCACCTGTGCATCCGCGGGGAGCTTGAACTGTCCCGTGAGCCGGGTCTGTGTTTTGTCAAGCTGGATCCTTACCCTGATGCCGATCTTCCTCCGGTATTTTTTCTTTGTCTTCCATTTGCCCCGCGGGTTCTTTTTCTTAAGCACGCTTTCGGTCGAATGCTCGACCATGCCCGCGATCAGGCGAGTCCCGTCGGAGATCCTGCATTCAAGGCTAAGCACCGGACGTTTATAAAATCTGTCGACGCATTCAGGATAGGCGGATGTGGAATATTTCTGGCCTTCCTTGACGAGGAATTCTTTTTCAAACGGAGACCTCAGGCTGGCATTTACAGTAACGGGAGTGTTCTTCGAGAGATCCGGAGTGATGCACTTAACGATCGGACCTATCACCGAAGCAGCATCGGGGTTGAACTTGCCGTCACTTAATCGCACGGACCTAACGATAGTGATCACAAGGATGGCAATGCTTGCCACGAAAAGTACGGCCCATACAAGGGCAATGATAGAATCGGACATTGCGAAAGTCAGAATGGCAAAAATAACGATACCGAAGATGGCAGCTATCCTGACCCTTCGGGCCTTCTGCTGTTTTGGCTTCAGTGAATCCCTGAATGCCTGGAGTGACCCCACGAGATCGAGGAGTTCCGAAGGGGGCC
>CAIQJW010000286.1 GCA_903872255.1 uncultured delta proteobacterium
ATACTCATCCGTGAATGCCGTAAAGATGGGCAGGGTGCACGTTATAGATTCGGATGATGTATGCAGCCCTACCCCTTTGAGCTTTGTTAAGTCGTTAAAGCATATTGCCGGCCTTCTCCACCCTGATCATGCCGGGGATTTGAAATGAAAAATAAAGACATGACGCTTATCCTGCCGGGCGCGGTCCTCTTTCTGGCGGCGGCCATTGTTATCGCGATAATAAGCGGGTCGGCAGGCATCCCCCTGAAAAGGATATTTTCGATCATCGTAAGCGGCGATGCTACACCGGAATACAGCATCCTCGTCGACATACGGCTTCCCAGGATAATACTGGGCTTCGCCGTGGGAGGTGCCCTTTCCGTTGCCGGGGTCATTCTTCAGGGCATGTTCCGCAACCCGCTCGTCGAGCCGTATACCCTTGGCATATCAGGCGGCGCCGCTCTCGGAGCGGCGCTATGCATTATTTTAAAACTCCAGAATGCTTTCCCGGCTATCGCCTTGCCGGCGTCGGGTTTTATCGGGTCATGCCTCGTTATCCTGCCCCTTTATTTCGTAAACATGCGCCGCAACATTGTGCGGATGCAGGGCATTCTCCTGACGGGCGTGATGACAAGCTTCATCTCTTCATCACTCGTTGTCCTTATTCTCGCAATATCGAGAACAGAGGAATTGCACAGCATTGTATTCTGGATCATGGGGTCTTTAGAAGAACCGAGCTGGGTGCTGATAATCATCATCAGCGTCATTGCAGTCCTCGGCCTTTTCCTGTCATACATTCTGACCCCGGTCCTCAATGCCCTGTCCCTCGGGGAAGAGGAGGCCATTCATCTCGGTATTGACACGGAAAGGACGAAAAAACAGCTTTTTATCCTGGCATCTCTCCTTACGGGGATCAGTGTTTCCTTGACGGGGATCATAGGCTTTGTCGGCCTTATCGTACCGCATTTCGTGCGGATCCTGACCGGGTACGATCACAGGAAACTTATCATCATCTCTTTTCTCACGGGTGCGGGCTTTCTGATCTTCTGCGACACGATAGCGCGTACCGCATTTGCCCCTATCGAGCTCCCGGTAGGGGTTATCACGGGAATTGTCGGGGGAAGCGTCTTCATTTACATCTTGAGCCGCCGGCATTTGCCGGGCAGTTGAGGAGGTGCCTTTAAGTGATCGAGCTGAGGGGTCTCACATGCGGATACGGTGACAAAATAGTCTTAAGAGATATCGACCTGTCGATACGAAAGGGACAATTCTTTGGCATAATAGGGCCGAACGGGTCCGGTAAGACGACCATGCTCAAAGCCATCACGCGTCTTGTAAAGGCCGCCGCGGGGGATGTCTTCCTTGAAGGTGTCGATATGAAGCGCCTCCACGTTAACGACATTGCAAGGTCGCTGGCCGTCGTTTCCCAGAACATGCCGACACTTCCCATGACGGTGAAAGAGTTTGTCCTTTTGGGCAGGATACCGTACTACAAGAGGTTCCAGTTCTTCGAAGGAGGCAATGACGGTTTTATTGCAAACAAGGCCATGGAACTCACCGGCATCGCACACCTTAAGGACGCGCTTATGTCCGAGATGAGCTCCGGAGAGGTCCAGCTTGCATTTATTGCCCGCGGTCTCGCCCAGGAGCCCAAAGTGCTTCTCCTTGACGAACCGACATCACATCTTGATATCACACATCAGGTCGGCATACTGGACCTCGTTAGACGCCTCAACCGACAGGCAGGGTTAACGGTCGTCATTATTCTGCATGACCTGAACCTGGCATCGGAGTATTGCGACACCATAGCACTTATCGGGGACGGCCGCGTAAGGAAATGCGGGCCGCCCGCCGATGTACTCGATTATCAGACAATCGAAGAGGTCTACAAAACCGTGGTTATCGTCCGCGAGAACCCTCTTTCCGGTAAACCCTTCGTACTGATCGTCCCTGAGGAGGTTAAGGAAAAATGGCAAAAAGGGTCCTGATCCTGGGCGGAGCGCGAAGCGGAAAAAGCGCGTTTGCCTTGAGCGAGGCGTCCATAGTATCCGGCAATAAGGCATTCGTCGCTACTGCCGAGGCGCTCGATGACGAAATGTCAGCGAGGATAGCCCGGCACCGGACGGAGCGCGCCGATATGTGGGATACATTCGAGGAACCCGTAGAACTGCCATCGCTCGTTTCTAGGATCGCACCGGACTATAACGTAATCCTTATAGACTGCTTAACCCTATGGGTTTCCAATATACTCTTGCGGCAGCTGCCATTCGACCGGTACAGCGAACAATTCGTGAAGGCGATTTCGCATAAGGCACCCGCAGACCTTTTCATTGTATCGAACGAGGTAGGTATGGGGCTCGTTCCAGACACGGCTATAGGCAGGGAATTTAGGGACAATCTCGGCCGCCTCAATGCCGGTATAGCCGCGGTGTCGACGGATGTATATTTTATGGCAGCCGGTATCCCGATGAAGATAAAGGGGGAGATACAATGACGCTAAAGGATATATGCATCGATCCGATCGACAGAAAGCTCCTGGGTATCGCCTCTTTGCGGCTCGACAGTCTGACGAAACCGCAGGGAAGCCTCGGGAGGCTCGAAGAATTTGCGAAGCGCATCGTCGCCATTACGGGTGCGGAAATGCCGTCTCTCTTCGGGAAAAAAGCGATATTTACCTTTGCGGGCGATCACGGCGTGGTAGAGGAAGGTATCAGTGCATATCCCCGGGAGGTCACCGTCCAGATGGTGCTTAACTTCCTTCATGGCGGGGCCGGCATTAACGTGCTTGCCCGGCATGCCGGAGCCGATGTGGTTGTTGTCGACATCGGGGTCGACCACGATTTTGACGACCATCCCGTTCTCGTCCGCAGGAAAATAGTACGCGGTACAAGGAACATGCGCAAGGGGCCTGCAATGACCCGCGAGGAGGCCATACGCACGGTCGAAACGGGCATCGAACTGGCCCGGGAGTATGCCGACAGGGGGTATTCCCTCTTCGGCACGGGCGACATGGGAATCGGGAATACAACGCCGTCGAGCGCCATAGCCTCGGTTATGACCGGTAGACCGGCGGCCGAGGTGACGGGTTACGGCACCGGGATCACCGACGCGGGGCTTGCGCGCAAAATAAGGGTCATAGAAGATGCGATCGCCATCAACAGGCCCGATCCCTCCGACCCGATCGGCGTGCTGGCGGCTGTGGGAGGGGCCGAGATAGGCGCAATAGCGGGCCTCATCCTCGGGGCAGCGTCGCGCCGGGTCCCTGTCATTGTTGACGGCCTTATATCAACCGCCGGGGCGATTATCGCGTACGGCATCATGAAATCCGCAAGCGGCTATATGTTCGCCGCGCATAATTCCGTAGAACAGGGCCAGGGCATCATGCTCGAAACCATGGGCCTTGAACCCATACTTGACCTTGGGCTGAGGCTAGGTGAAGGAACGGGAGCCGCACTGGCGATGACGCTCATCGAGGCGGGCCTTAAGATCTATCGCGAGATGGCAACCTTCGACGAAGCCGGGGTAAATAAGAGGACGGGTAATGGGTAATGGGTAATGGGTAATAGGTGATAGGTGATAGGTGATTCAAGGACCGGAAAATTATGAAGCGATTAATTGCAGCATTTCAGTTTCTGACTATTATTCCGATACGGACACACCGGCATCTGTCTCTCGATGAGGTGGCGTCTTCGGCCACGTTTTTTCCCCTGGTAGGCTTTTTCCAGGGTTTACTTCTCGCCGCCGCTTCGTTTTTGCTCCTGAAATTCCTCACGCCGGCAGTGACATCGGCCCTCGTCATAATGATATATCTCCTCACAAACGGCGGTTTCCATCAGGACGGCCTCTCGGACACATTCGATGCGCTGTCGGTAAAATCAACGGGCAATCAGGGGGAAGACCGCAACAAACGGCTCGCGATCATGCGCGACGGCACATCGGGCCCTGTCGGCATAACGGCTATTGCCGTCTTCCTGCTCCTCAAGTATACCCTTCTCAAAGAAGTATTGGAGATGCCTGCCCACGGGATGAACCCCGTAATAATGCTCGTACCGATGATCTCGGCCTGGTCCATGACGGTGATGATGCCCGGTGCAAAAAGCGCCCGCAATGAAGGTCTTGGTGTGATATTCCTCGGCAGGATAAGGACCGTGCATGTCACGGTTGCCTCTATCCTGATGGCAGTTTTTTCGGGTATCGTTTATCTGACAGGTTATATTGCCTGCCCATTCGCCATGCAAAACTTCGTGGCATTTTTCCCCGCCGCAGTCCTTGCTTCATTGCTCGCAGGCTACAGCATGCGCGCGCTTTTCACTACCCGGTTCGGCGGCCTGACCGGCGACAACCTCGGCTGTATCCACGAATTATCCGAGATAATCGTATTGCTCGCCGCCCTAATACTCCTCAAATGGCCTTAAGCCATGGCTGATGCCACATCACACAGATTTATATTGTACGAAAACAGCAGGTTATGCTATATAATCAATCAACGCCGACGTAGCTCAGAGGCAGAGCAGCTCACTCGTAATGAGCAGGTCGCGGGTTCAATTCCCATCGTCGGCTTTCATTCTACAGCAGTCCCTACCCCAGCATTGCGAAGTAAGTATAAAGTGGAGTTTTCGTTACCCATCTGATCCGGAATATCCAGAACTCTGAAGTTGTGGTCTGGCACAAGGCAAGCATATCTTAGGGTCATCGTGAGAGATTTTTAGCATTTGACATTTTCCCATGCCTTCGAATACTATTCCCAAAGTGTTAAAATATCTCGGCATTATTTATCCCCATAGGAAGGCTGCATGAAAGGTCCCTCCAGAACAAAACTCGAACTGTTAAAAGAGAATTCCTCACTCAAGCATAAGATCAAAGAGCTGGAGGAATCAGAAGCGGTGCGCGGTAAGGATGGAGGGGTTTTGCGGAAGAGTGATTCCTTTTATCATACTCTTTTTGATTTTGTACCGGATCCCATGGCAATCACCGATTTTGATAATGGCCGCATCATCGACGTCAATCAGGCCTTTGTCGTATGGTCTCACTACTCACGTGACGAACTGATCGACCGCAGCACCGCAGAGCTCGGTTTTTGGGTGGACAACGAAAGGAGAAGAACAGTTCTCGAACAACTGCACAATACTGGGTTCGTTGGTGGCGTTGAAATAGAGTTTAGGAGAGCAGGTGGTGAGTACCGGCAAATTGTTTTTTCCGGAAAGCTGATCGAGATAGGGAGCAATAAATGGTTCTTGTCTGTAGCTCATGACATCACCGAGCGCAAACAAACGGAGGAGGCGCTTAAGAATAGTGAAGCAAATTACCGCTCCCTCTTTGAAAATGCTGTAGAAGGCATCTTTCAGACCACGCCTGAAGGAAGATTTATTTCCGCAAATCCTTCCCAGGCAAAGATCTTAGGATTTGACTCACCCCTGGAACTCATGGAGCAGTTTACCGATATCGGCGGACAGCATTATGCTAATCCTGAGGACCGCGAAGTATATAAGAGCACCCTTGAAAGTGAAGGAGTGATAAGAGGATTTGAAACACAGCTCCTTAAGAAAGACGGAAGCCGGGTATGGGCATCTATAAATGCCCGTGCGGTGAGGGATAGCGAGGGAACGGTTATTTACTATGAAGGAACTCTGGAGGATATCACCGACCGCAAGCGTGCAGAGGAGACTCTTCGCCAAAACGAACTTTTTTTGGAAGAAACCCAGAGAATCTCACGCCTTGGCGGATGGAAGGCCAATCCTCATACGGACTATCTGGAATGGACGCGTGGCGTTTACGAGATAATCGAAGCTCCCCATGATTATAAACCAGGTTTATCAGAGGGCCTCAAAGTCTTTCTGCCCGAATACATTCCCGTCATACAGGATAAGATTGCAGAATGTTTGGTTACCGGCGAATCTTTTAAAGTCGAGTGCGGGGCCATTACTTTAACCGGCAGGAAGCTCTGGACAGAGGTTCGTGGTCTTGCACCGATCGTGGAAGGAGCCCGTTCTTACGTAATGGGAACTTTCCAGGACGTCACCTCCCGGAAACAGGCGGAGGAGGAGATCCTCCGGGAAAGGTCAAAACTCAAGACCCTCTCCGACAACGCCCCTTTCGGAATGGTTCTCGTTGGCGAGGATGGCCATTTCGACTATATCAACACCAGGTTCACGGCCCTTTTCGGGTATGATCTATCTGACATCCCCGACGGCAGGACATGGTTCAGGAAGGCATATCCGAATGCTGAATACAGACACGCGGTGATCTCAACCTGGATAGAGGACCTGGGGGATGCCAGACCCGGGGAACGCAAGCCTAGGGTTTTTACCGTCACGTGCAGGGACGGGACACAGAAGATCGTGAATTTCATCCCTTCGGTGATCGTTTCCGGCGATTACCTGATGACCTGCGAAGATATCACAGAACTGAGACATCTAGAATCCCAGCTTCGCCAGGCCCAGAAGATGGAGGCCATCGGCACCCTTGCAGGCGGTATCGCCCACGACTTCAACAATATTTTAACTGCACTCATGGGGTACGCTTCTCTTGTGCAGCAGAAGATGGATGAGACAAGCCCCTTACGGCCGTATATAGACCAGGTTCTCTCGGCATCTGAGA
>CAIQJW010000287.1 GCA_903872255.1 uncultured delta proteobacterium
CCCCACCCGCCAGCCGTCATCCCGGTTTACCGGGATCCAGTGTCTTTGTTGTTTGTTTTCGTAAATAATATTAATAACTTCTGGTATACATATCTTAAATAATACCTTCTTTTAATCAGTCGTAAAAACGTTGAAAGACACTGGACCCCGGCAAGCCGGGGTGACGGAGTGGGGGTAATTGCGACACAGCCTCCTCCGATGCCCGGGGTGACGGCAAAAAATAATTGCAACACAGCCTCCAAGCCCGGGATAACGATGGCGGTTGCGACAGAACTGGAACCCTCCTCTTCTATGGTTCCTTGAAATCTGTGGCGAATGCAATGGCGCAGATCGGATAGAGATCTCCCGCGCACCCTACACCGGCAACTGTGTATTCAGGGTTGAGGAAATACAGTTCCAGTTTCTCGCCTTCGGGCGTATTTTCCTGCTTCATGAGTTGCTCCACCACTATCCTCTGGGGATATCCGTGGCTCACAAGTTCGGCAAAGCTCCCCTTTACCTTTCCAAACCTCTGGACCCTGCTCATGAACGGCTGTGGCTTGGGCGTATTTTCTTTCTGACCCTTATCCGCAACCTCTACTGCTTTTTGCCTGGCCGCGAAGGAAAGGCCTTTCGACAGCCTGAGAGGTTTAAGCGATCCATCACCGGCTTTTGACCGCGCCTTTACCATATCCTCAACTATTTCCATCTCGCCCGAGGAAAGAAAAGAAGTATCCTTGACTCCTGTATTGAGAGGCACATAAACGTGTTCATACCCGGGTCCGTTCATCGAGGAACACCCTGCGGCAAGAAACATTCCCAACAAAACAAATGTGCAGCAAGACCTGTAATTCATATCGCCTTCCTTTAAAGATAATATCCCGATAATACGTATCCGCCGCAGCGTTGTCAAGTATAACCCTTGCTCTTCCGGTTGGCCGCTCAAAGGCCGGTGTATGCATCAGGGACCCATCCATTCATTGACAATTTTTACAATCCCTCGTACTATCATCCCAAGTATTCAACATCTAAGGAATGAGATGGATAGAACTAGAAGGGCTGTCCTCGTAACCGCGTCTCTGTGTGCTTTTTTTGCGGTCGGCCTCCTCTTACTGGCGGCCCATTTCCGAAACGTTGCCCTCCTTGCCGGCGGCCTTCTGACGGTCTCACGTACAATTACAGGATTTCTGGTCGCCTTAGGGATCCAGTTATCCCAAAAACACACAATCCGTTTCAGGTCCGGGCTATACAAGATCGAGAACCTCGTTGTAATGGGGATCGGCATACTGATAATTGCCGGCGCCTATAAACTTGGAAAGATCGCCGTTGCCCAGGCGCTCGCCCACAGACCTTTCATGACTGACCCTTCAAGGGCGATCCCTGTACTGATCATTGCCGCGCTCTTTGCCCTGGCGAATGCCGTATATAAAAAGCGGGTGGCAAGGCAGGAGATGTGCCCCAGTCTCATGGCGGATGCCCGCCATTCGCTCATTGATGCGGGGGCTTTATTTGTCATAGCGCTGGGCGTCGCAATATCTGCTGCGGGGATACCCGTTGCGGACCTGGCGGCCGCGTTTGTCGTCGCTGTTATCGCTGCGATAAGCGGGGGCAGGATCGCGATTGACGGCGCGAAAGTCCTCCTCGATGCTTCCATCGAAAAAGATGTCCTGAATTCGATACGACAGACCGTATCCGATGATCCCGGGATCCGGGAAATATCAGAGATACGCGGGCGCAATTCGGGGAGTTACCGGTTTGTCGAGATAACATTCGAGCCTGATACGGCGGATCTCACAGAGGCGAGCGGCATTGCCTCTGAGATCAAATCCGCGGTCCGGGGCGAAATTGAACATATCGACCGGATAGACGTCGAATATGTGGAACCCCGGGATACGATAAAATGGGCG
>CAIQJW010000288.1 GCA_903872255.1 uncultured delta proteobacterium
AATTGTCACTCATGTCATCAATTCCCTCGTTCAGTTTCGGATAGCTTCTCGATGAGAATAAGCTAAAGATCTCTCTCTTAAATATATTCCCGGGGAACACATCATCAGACCTTCCTCAAGGAAAATACGGCCGTCCGGGCCAGGAGATTCGGAAACGTCCCGACCGGCCGCCTGGCGCCCGCAAAGCGGGCATTCTCGATAAGAATCCCACGCGTCCGGCAATACCTGATGAAATCATCGATGCTCAGGAAATGCAGGTTCGGCGTGTCGTACCATTCATGGGGCAAAGACTCGGTGACAGGAGCCCGGCCCTGGAAGAATATCTGGAACCTGGATACGATATGCGCAAAATTGGGTATCCCGACAATGGCCCGTTCGCCTACCCGCAAGGCCTCTTTGAGCACGGTATCCGGTTGCTTGACCTGCTGGAGAGACTGGTTCATGATGACATAGTCGAATGACCTGTCGCCGTATTCGGACAGTCCCGAGTCTATGTCGTCATGGAAGACGGAAAGGCCCTTCGCAACGCATTCGAAAATGGCCCGGTCATCGATCTCGATACCTTGCCCTTTAATGTCCCTTTGCCGTACAAGAAGGCTCAGAAGCTCACCTGTGCCGCACCCGAGATCGAGAACGGCCGAGCCCGGTTTTACCATTTCGACGATCAGTTGGTGATCGATCCGGCTGTTCCCGTTCAATTTATGAGGCACGTCTGCCATCGTACGCCTTCTTCAAGAAATGGCTATACAGGTATGTCTGCTCGTCAAATTCCACGAGGAACGCGTCATGCCCGTAACTTGACTTCAATTCGCAGTACGTCGCATCCGCACCGGCCACCTTGCATGCCTTCACGATCTGCTGCGACTGGTTGGGCGGATACAGCCAGTCAGACGAAAAGGCGATGATCAGGACCCTGGTCCTCACGCCCTCAAGCAGTTTATACAGGGGCTTGCCGTTCGCGACGGTAAAGCTGTCTACCGCCTTCGTTATGTAGAGATACGAATTGGGGTCGAAACGGTTGATGAAGTTGTACCCCCGGTAATGCAGGTATCCCTCTACCTCGAATTCCGGGCTGAACTTGAATGGCTGCTTTTTGTCTTTCACACGCCGACCGAATTTCTCGTTCATCGAGTCGTCGCTCATGTACGTGATATGCCCTATCATCCGCGCGACGCTCAACCCCTTGTCGGGAAGATCGAGGCCGTAGTAGTCCCCGTTGTTCCAGTTAGGGTCCGCCATGATCGCCTGCCTGGCGACCTCGTTGAACGCTATCTGCTGGGGCGTGTGTTCCGCGGTCGTGGCGATAAGTATCGCCGATGTTACCTTTTCCGGGTAGGAGACGACCCACTGAAGTGCCTGCATCCCTCCCATGGACCCGCCCACCACGGCAAGAAGCCTGTCTATCCCGAGATGATCGAGAAGGCGCTTCTGTGCATTGACCATATCCCCGATGGTGATCACGGGAAACTCGAGTCCGTACGGCCGTTTTGTCAGCGGGTTTTCCGAGGACGGTCCCGTCGAGCCTTTGCATCCTCCGAGAATATTACTACAGATCACGAAGTAACGGTCCGTATCGAACGCCCGTCCCGGGCCGATCATATCGTCCCACCAGCCCGGGTTCGTGTCGCCTTCATGAAAACCGGCCGCATGCGCGTCACCCGTCAGCGCGTGGAGGATGAGAATGGCATTCGAGGCGTCCGCATCGAGCCTGCCGTACGTCTCGTACGCAAGGGTGACAGGCCCGATGCTTTCCCCGGACTCCAGTACAAACGGGACAGGGTGGTTCCCAAACGTAAAGGCCTGCGTTCTTACGGTCCCGATGCCTTCACTTTGCCTTGCCTCGTCTTTTTGTGCCCCGAGGTTCATTGAATTCCTCTCTTCGTTCAAGCCGCCGATGCGACCTTCGCTACGGCTGCCTTAAGCGCCTGGTCTATATCCTCTTTGATATCTTCAACATCCTCAAGGCCAATGGACAGCCTGATAAAATCGGGGGTGACCCCTGTGGCCACCTGCTCCTCGGGCGTCAACTGCTGATGCGTCGTCGATGCCGGGTGAATAACGAGCGTCTTAGTGTCACCAATGTTCGCAACGTGGGACAGAAGCTCGACTGAATCGATGAACCTGCGTCCTGCTTCGGGGCCTCCGCCGATGCCGAACCCGACAAGGGCGCCAAACTGGCCGTTCAAGTATTTCGCCGCATTGGCATAACTTGGATGGTCCTCGAGACCGGGATACCGGACCCAGTTAACCAGGGGATGGTCTTTCAGGAACCTCGCAATCTCAAGAGCATTCTTTGAATGCCGCTCCTGTCTTAAGGGCAGCGTCTCGAGGCCCTGGAGGAAGAGGAACGCATTGAACGGGGGGAGTGCGGGACCTAAGTCCCTTAACCCCTCGACCCGGGCCTTTATGATGAACGCAATATTTCCCAGGCCGGGCACATTCCCGAATGCATCCCAGAATTTAATCCCATGATAGCTGGGTTCGGGCTCCGTGAAACACGGGAAATTACCGTTCCCCCAGTCGAACCTGCCGGAATCGACGATCACTCCGCCGACTGACGTCCCGTGCCCGCCGATGAATTTCGTTGCCGAGATCACGACGATATCGGCCCCATGGTCGATGGGCCTCACAATTCCTGTCCCGACCGTGTTGTCCACGATAAAAGGGATCCCCGCCTCATGGGCAATTGCCGCTATCGCTTCAAAATCAGGCACATCGAGTTTGGGGTTCCCGATCGTCTCCGCGTATATCGCCTTCGTGCGCGGCGTGATCGCTTCCTTAAACTCTTCGGGCCGGGTCGACTCGACGAATTTTACCGTCCGGCCGAGTTTCGCAAACGTATAGTGAAGCAGCTGATATGTGCCGCCGTAGAGATTATTCGCTGCAACTATTTCATCTCCGAGCCCGGTTATGGTCAAGAGCGCCAGCGATTCGGCCGCCTGGCCCGACGCCACCGCGAGGGCCGCCGTTCCTCCTTCTATCGCCGCAACCCTCCGCTCAAAGACATCGTTGGTCGGGTTCATGATGCGTGTATAGATATTTCCGAATTCCTTCAACGCAAAAAGGTTTGCCGCATGATTCGAATCTTTGAAGACATATGATGTGGTCTGATAGATGGGTACCGCACGTGCCCCTGTCGTGGGGTCTGCCGCTTCCTGTCCCGCATGAATCGCCAAAGTCTGGGTTCTATATTTAGCCATTGCCAGTCTCCTTTTTCAGTTTTTGTAATTCTTAAATTTTCGGGAACTGCCAGGTGAGAGAACCCGCCCGGGGCTCTAAATGTAGTACATCATAGAGTCTTGCTGTCCCTTGAGTGCCTGCATTTCGGCAAGGGAAGCAATTGTATAATCGCTGAGGGTGTTTCTGATCGTTGCGCCCAGTTTGTTCCAGATCTCCCGCGTAACGCAGATACTGGATTTATCGCATACCGCCGAGTTCTGCACGCAGTCGACGAGGGTACAGGGCCCTTCAAGTATGGTGATAATGTCGAGGATGGTTATCCGGTCGGGCGGGCGTTCCAGGAGATAGCCCCCGTTCCTGCCGCGCTGCGCCTTTACGATACCGCCTTTATGGAGCGCCGAGAATATGTGCTCGAGGTACTTCTCGGAAACGTTCTGTCTTTTCGCGATATCGGAAAGGAACACGGGTGTGCCGCTCGCACCATGTACCGCGAGGTCTATTATCGCCCGTAGTCCGTATCTTCCTTTTGTCGATATCTTCATTTAATCACCTACTAACTTAATGGGAATAGTATAGATATCATGTTGACACGTGTCAAGATGTTTTTTATAATCCTGCGAGAAATTATTATCCTATCTGTTATGTATGGATTTTATGTATTATATTTAACTGGCATGAATGATCAAAACGACAGACCAATAGAAGAAGGGGCAATTTCAAAAGACACCGTCATCGAACTGCTCAAGAGCGAAGGCGACGACCTTGAAAGGCTCTACGCCCGGGCAGACGGGGTGCGAGCGGAGCACATGGGAGACGAGGTCTATGTCCGCGGAATAATCGAATTCTCCAACCTGTGTGCCAATGATTGCCTCTATTGCGGTATACGGGCGTCCAATCTCCTGGTCAACCGGTACACGATGGGCATCGATGAGATAATGGGAACCGTAAGGTCCTTTGAGCGTACGGGGCAGACGACGGCCGTACTGCAGTCGGGTGAGACACCCGGTCTTGACGACGAAGAGATCGGACGGCTTATCAGGGCTATAAAATACGAAACGTCTCTTGCCGTAACATTATCGGTCGGCAACCGTTCCCGCGAGGTGTATCGCTTCTGGAAAGAGTGCGGCATGGACCGTTACCTAATACGTTTCGAGACAAGCGACAGGCAATTGTTCGCGCGGCTTCACCCTGATTGCTCTTTTGATGAGCGGATCGGGTGTCTTCACATCCTTAAAGAATTGGGCGTGCAGGCGGGAAGCGGTTTCATGATCGGCCTGCCGGGAGAAAGGCTGGAGACACTGGCAGACAACATTCTTCTCTGCCGGGAGCTCGACCTCGACATGATCGGCATCGGGCCCTATATACCGCACCCCGACACGCCTTTGGGGAACGAGCCAAACGCGTATGCGGACAATGAAGAGATATTCTACAAGGCCGTGTCTGCCTTAAGGATCGTGAACCCCGACGCCCATATCCCGGCAACCACGGCATTTGACGCCGTATTTCCCGGCATCGGGAGGAACCTCGTCCTTACACGCGGCGCAAATATCTTTATGCCGAACAATACGCCGATCGAACACAGGAAGGACTATCTCCTTTACCCGGGAAAACCGTGCATCGACGAAAATGCCGACCAGTGCGTTGCCTGCGTAATGATGAGGATCGAATCGATAGGAAGAACAATGGGGACAGGACCGGGACACTCTTTAAAAAAATATAACAAAAGGATACAATAACCTCTGTACATTTGGCCTTTAGGGCTTAGATTATAGAATACCCGGAAAGGAGCACATTATGTGGGAATATACGGACAAGGTAAAGGAACATTTCCTCAACCCCAGGAATGCGGGAGAGATCGAAAACCCGGACGCTGTTGCCGAAGTGGGTTCTATTGCCTGCGGAGACGCCATGAAGCTCACCATGAAGCTCGACGAGAACAAGAGAATTGTCGATGCCAAGTTCAAGACATTCGGATGCGCGAGCGCCATCGCGTCGGCTTCGGCCTTGACCGAGATCCTTAAAGGGAAGACCATCGAAGAGGCCGAGAAGATAACGAACCAGGAAATAGCCGATTATCTTGGCGGACTCCCGCCGGAAAAGATGCATTGCTCCGTTCTCGGCCAGGAGGCCCTCGAAAAGGCGATCGAGAATTACCGCGGTGTGTCCCACAAAAAGCCGGAAGAGGTAATTGTCTGCGCATGCTTCGGCCTAACCGACGGAGAGATCGAACGGGCCGTGAGGCAAAATCATCTTACCAGCATTGAAGAGGTCACGAACTATACAAAGGCGGGCGGCGGCTGCGGGAACTGCCATGAAAAGATACAGGCGATCATTGACCGGGTTTACGAAACGAAGGAAAGGCAGGAGCAGCCGGTCGAAAGGCCAAAGCTCTCGAACCTTCAGAAGATCCGCATGATAGAAGAGACCATCGAGCGCGAGATAAGACCATCGCTCAAGCATGACGGCGGGGATATAGAGCTCGTTGACGTGGTCGGCAACAGGGTGCTCGTCGCAATGAGGGGGGCGTGCGCGACATGCCAGGCATCACAGGCCACCATGAAAGGCTTCGTACAGGGAAAACTCCAGGAATTTGTCGCACCGGAACTCGTCGTCGAGGAGGTGGCCTCATGAAAACGATCTATCTCGATAACAATGCCACAACAATGGCAGCGCCGGAAGTCGTTGAAGAGATGCTGCCTTTTCTCCGGGAATATTACGGAAACCCGTCAAGCATGCACACGTTCGGCGGTCAGGTTGCCCATAACATCCTCGAGGCACGCCAGAAGATAGCGTCGCTTCTCGGCGCGGACCACGACGAGATCATTTTTACAAGCTGCGGCACCGAGAGCGACAATACTGCGATTACGTCGGCCCTTTCGAACAACCCCGGGAAAAACCACATCGTTACGAGCAGGGTCGAGCATCCTGCCGTAAAGGTGCTATGTGAAAATCTGGCCCAGAAGGGATATCGCGTAACATCATTGCCGGTCGACCCGGAAGGCCGCCTCGACATGGACGAATACGAGGCGAGCTTAACACCCGATACCGCGATCGCGAGCATCATGTGGGCCAATAATGAGACCGGCGTCATATTCCCCGTTGAGGAAGCGGCACGTCTCGCACATGAAAAAGGGATCCTCTTTCATACGGATGCGGTCCAGGCGATTGGAAAGATCCCCGTTAATATGAAGAAAAACACAATTGACATGCTGTCCCTTTCCGGCCACAAGCTTCATGCCCCGAAAGGCATCGGCGTGCTCTACGTCCGCAAGGGCACCCGCTTTTCTCCATTTTTGATCGGCGGGCACCAGGAAAAAGGCCGCCGGGGAGGAACAGAAAATGTTCCCGGCATTGTCGCCCTGGGTAAAGCTTGCGAGCTGGCTGCCGTTAATATGGAAAAAGAGAACACCTATGTCAGGGCGCTTCGGGACAGGCTGGAAAACGAGCTTCTCAAGACAATACCGCAAAGCAAAGTGAACGGCACCCGTGAAACAAGGCTGCCGAACACTGTCAATATAAGTTTTGAATTCATCGAGGGGGAGAGCATCCTCCTTCTCATGGACCAGTTCGGCATATGTGCCTCATCCGGATCAGCCTGTACCTCCGGATCATTACAGCCGTCCCATGTCTTGAGGGCAATGGGCGTGCCCTATACCATGGCCCACGGATCGGTACGGTTCAGCCTCAGCGTCTATAACACCGCCGGGGATGTCGATGCTGTTATAAAGGAATTACCGGCGATAATTGAAAAATTGAGGGTCCTGTCGCCGTACTGGGCAACGTCCCAGGGAACATGCGCAACCGCCTGAAAGGATGATCGGATGAGCGAGGAAAAGATTGTAAAGGATGAATGCAGGATAGATATAGTCACCAGTCAGGATTACCGGTCACGGATCCATCCCCTTGTCGATAAGATCGTCGCGCAGTATGATAAGGACGGCCGGTTCCATCATGTCGGCCCCGAACCTATCCCGTCCCGTAAAGCGATCATCGATATAGTATACAATACGTTTCCCATACTCTTTCCCGGCTTTTTTTCATCGCAAAGAATCGACAATTTCAGCGTGGAATATTATCTCGGAAAAGAAATAACGGAACTGTTCGATATGCTCACGGTACAGATCCAGCACGCCATACGCCACGATTGCATCCGCTTCGACAAGGTGTGCGTCCGCTGCGAAGAACGCAGTCATGAGATAGGCCTTAAATTTATCGAAGCAATACCGCATCTTCAGGAGGTACTTTCGAAAGATGTCCGCGCCGCCTTCGAAGGCGACCCGGCATCGCGTCATTTTGATGAGATAATCTTCAGTTACCCCGGCCTGTTTGCTGTTGCCGTTTATCGCATGGCACACTGGCTGCATAGCAACGATGTCCCCCTTATACCGCGGATAATGACAGAGTACGCCCACAATCAGACCGGTATCGACATACATCCCGGTGTCGTCATCGGCGATAGTTTCTTTATCGATCACGGCACAGGCGTTGTGGTCGGCGAAACGACTGTCATAGGCAACCGGGTTCGTTTATATCAGGGTGTAACGCTGGGGGCTTTATCACTCAGCAAGGATGAATGCCCTCTGCTAAGAGACACGAAGCGGCATCCCACCATAGAGGACGATGTTATCGTTTACGCAAACGCAACGATCCTCGGCGGCAAAACTGTTATAGGCGCGCGTTCGGTTATCGGCGGCAACGTCTGGCTGACGGAATCGGTACCGCCCGATACATCCGTATTTCTCAAAAAACCTGAACTCGTTATGAAAAATAAGGTATAATGAGCAAGCAGGACACGGCATTGGAACAACCTTGTTGCAATCGATCATTTCCCATCATTGACGCCTCAGGCGGCACCGGCGCAGAGCAGAAGGAGAGATCAAAGGTAGAATTTCCCCTCTTCCCGGCGACCTTGAGCACCGGGCCCGAAAAACCGGCCTACTCTGAGTCCGATGAACTGCCTCCATGGATCGAAGGGTTCGTCGGGACTGCGATCGGAAAGATACCGGTTGCAGGGACACGTCTTAATGTCACGGATACCTTAGGAAGCTGGAAGGCGAGGTGGGGCATCAACCGGATGAACTACATCGTCCGGCCCGGACTTTACGGCATCGGAAACCCCGACGCATCATCGGTCGTCCTTGTTTCAGCAAATTACAAGATGAGCTTCGACCGGCTCCGGAAGGAATTGACCGGCCTTGACGCATGGATAATGGTCATCGATACAAAGGGTATCAATGTCTGGTGCGCAGCGGGAAAAGGCACGTTCGGGACCGAGGAGATCATACGAAGGATCGCGGCCGTACAATTGTCCCGCGTCGTTTCTCATCGTTCCGTTATCGTTCCCCAGTTGGGTGCGCCCGGCGTTGCGGCGCACGAGGTTAAGAAGAGGTCAGGTTTTAAGGTCGTCTACGGGCCGGTCCGGGCAAGCGATACCAGGGAATTCCTGAAAGCTGGCATGAAAGCAACGGCCGGGATGCGGGCCGTTACATTCGATCTCGTCGACAGGCTTGTCCTCACCCCCATCGAGATCGTGAACGTTTATAAACCCGTGATCGGCATTGCCGCGGCCCTTCTCATCCTTCATGTTGCCGGTCTGGTGAAGGTCAATATGTGGGGAATTTATCCGTTCATCGGGGCAATAATTGTCGGCACAGTCGCGGGCCCTGTTCTACTGCCGTGGCTGCCTGGCAGGGCTTTTTCCGTAAAAGGGGCCATCGCCGGCCTTTTATGGACATTCCTGGTTTTATATGCCGGAGGTATTGCCCGATACGGAATATTCGACAGCCTTGCGCTTTTTCTATCCTTACCCGCGATAGCCGCCTTTTTGACCCTGAATTTCACCGGGGCTTCAACCTATACTTCGCTGTCCGGTGTGAAACGGGAGATGCGGATCGCAATACCCGTAATGATAGCGTCGGCAGCTTCGGGGCTCGGGCTCTGGCTTGCCGGACGCTTTTTATAAACTTTAGGAGAGCTTTATGAAGCAGCGATATCTTGAAAATGTCTGTACACTTCAATTAGACGAAGATAAATGCATCGGATGCGGTATGTGCGGCCAGGTATGCCCGCATGACGTTTTTGAACTGTCGGGTAAAAGAGCGCGCATCCGGGACCTCAATGCGTGCATGGAATGCGGGGCCTGTGCCCGAAACTGCCCCTTCGGCGCGATCACGGTCACTGCGGGTGTCGGCTGTGCGACAGGGATCATAATGGGAGCCCTGACCGGTACCGAGCCTAACTGCTGCGGCGGCGGCACGTGTTGCTGAAGAAGGCGCAAGGTGAATGGTTCGTAATTGAGTGAATGTGAGGGATCTCTTAAGAGAGCTATCCTGACTGTTTATCGAAAGATCCCGTGATGGTCCCTCCGCCGAGCACAAATTCGCTGCAGTAAAAAACAACAGATTGACCCGGCGTTATCGATTCTTGGGGTGCGTCAAAATATACTGTCGCCGAAGTGTCATCTCTCGCGCTGATCGTGCATGGCGCAGGGACGGCCGCGGATCGTATCTTTGCCGTGACGGGCCCTTCCGGCCAATCGTTCAAAGGTATTATCCAATTCATATTCTCCGCATTAAGACCGTCGTTCATCAATCCCGCCTTAAGCCCTGCGATAATCTCATTTTTCGCCGCATCGATACGGAGCACATAATAGGGCTCTTTCATCCCGGCAAGGCCGAGTGCCCGGCGCTGCCCAACCGTGTAAAATGCTATACCGCGATGCCTTCCTATAACGTTTCCCGCGGTATCGACTATATTGCCGGGCCGGGGAGGCTCCTTCAAAAGAAACGCATAGTCCGTAAATTCGAGGAAATCCTGACTTTCCCTTTTATCCAGGCATTCATCGAAACCGGCCTTGAGCGCCAGGGACCTTACCTCTTCCTTCCTAAATTCACCCAAGGGGAAGAGCACCTGAGAAAGCTGGTCCTGGGATAACCGGTTAAGAAAATACGATTGGTCCTTGAACTCATCCAACCCGCGCAAAAGGGTATATCGGCCGGATGCGGCATCGCGGCGTATTCGGGCATAGTGGCCTGTCGCGAAAAGATCGAACGGGATGCCGCTTAACCGCGCTTTTTCGATCAATGACCCGAACTTTATCTTTGCATTGCACACGATACAGGGATTCGGCGTTCGCCCTTCAGTATACTCGGTGCTGAAATAATCAAGGACAGTCTCTTCATATTCCCCGCAGACATCGATGACAAAATGATCGATCGCGAGCCTCGCCGCGGCCTTCTTCGCGTCTTCTATATCCGATGCCTCGCCGGGGCCATAGCATCCGCTGCGTACCGCCTCGCACACAACAGAGCCGTCCCATATTTTCATCGTGAGGCCCACCACCTCGTACCCCTTCTCTTTCAGGAGATACGCGGTCATCGTTGAATCGATGCCGCCCGACATGCCGACGGCGACCTTTTTGTGAAGCATGTCATTCCTTTATTATCTGATCGTTCATACTGCCTGTTCTGTATCCCTTAAGATCGAGGGATACATACGTGAATCCAAAGATACTCAGTTTTTCGGCTATCTCATCCCTCGATTCAAGGACGGCCGGCAGGTCTCTTTCCTCAACCTCGATACGTGCCGTATTGCCGTGATGCCTTACGCGTACCTGCGATACTCCGAGTGTCTTGATAAATGCCTCGGAAAGCTCTATTCGTTTGAGCCGCTCGATAGTGATCGCAGTTCCGTAGGGTATCCTGGACGCGAGGCACGCCTGGGCAGGCTTATTGTGGGTTGCAAGACCAAGATCTTTCGATATTGCCCTGATATCTCCTTTCGAGAGACCGGCTTCCATGAGCGGGCTCATGATCCCGGCTTCGACGCATGCCCGTCTCCCGGGCCTGTAATCCGAAAGATCATCTATATTGGAACCCTCGATGATATGGCTGAAACCCAATTTCCGGGCCACCTCCCGTATCGCCTTGAACAGTTCCGTCTTGCAATGGTAGCACCGGTCAGGCTTGTTCGCGACAAAATCGGGGTTGTTCATTTCAGTCGCATCAAGAATGACAAGGCGGCCTCCCAGCTGCCGGGCGAGCTCGCCTGCCTCGTTCCTTTCGGTCTCGGGATATGTCGGCGAAACGGCGGTAACGGCAATAACGTTCCCGGCTCCCAGCGAATCGAGGCATACCTTGAGAAGAAACGTGCTGTCGACCCCTCCGGAAAATGAAACAGCGGCTTTTCCCAGGGCCCTGACGGTCTCCTTCAAGTTTTCGTATCGGCCGTTCAGCCCGTCTTCACTTAGCATGCTGCAGCTCCACTCCTTACTCCTTACTCCTTACTTGCCCAAACTGGCCTCAGATCGGGGTATCGGAGGCACCGGCTGTCTCCAATCCTCCCAGGACCCCTTCAAAAAGCACCGTAGAAAGATAGCGTTCGCCTGCATCGGGCAGGATGACAACAATCCTTTTCCCTGCATTCTCAGGGTCATTTGCCAGCCTGACTGCGACATGCGCCGCAGCGCCGCATGATATGCCGCTTAAGATGCCTTCCTCCCGTGAAAGCCGCCGGGCCATTTCAATGGCTTCCTCGTTGCTCACGGTCTCAATGCGGTCGACGAGGGTGAGATCGAGGACCTTCGGAACAAAGCCGGCCCCGATACCCTGGATCTTGTGGGGCCCGGGCTTTAACTCCTCGCCGTTTCTCGTTTGGGAAAGCACGGGAGAATGGATCGGCTCGACTGCAACGGACAGGATCTTTTTGCCTTTCGTCAGCTTGAAATAACGGCTAACCCCCGTGATAGTTCCTCCGGTCCCTACGCCGGAGACGAAGATATCCATGTTTCCGTCCGTGTCATTCCATAATTCAACGGCTGTCGTTGCCTCATGAATTGCCGGGTTTGCAGGATTTTCAAACTGCTGCGGGAGAAAATAGCGCGACGGGTCGCTCTTTGCTATCTCTTCGGCCTTTGCAACCGCTCCCTTCATGCCCTTTGCCCCTTCGGTCAGGATAATATTCGCATTGAGGACCTTGAGGACCTTGCGCCGCTCCATCGACATTGTTTCCGGCATGGTAAGGGTTACCTTGTAGCCCCTCGCCGCACCAACGAAAGCGAGCGCTATGCCGGTATTTCCCGACGTGGGCTCAATTATTTCCATGCCCGGCTTCAACCGTCCGGTCTTTTCAGCATCCCAGACCATTGCGGCACCTATTCTGCACTTTACCGAAAAGGATGGATTACGCCCCTCCACCTTCGCCAGGACTATAGCCTTGGAATTGCCTGCAATCTTATTGAGCCTGACAAGAGGCGTCCTGCCGATCGAAAAAGAATTATCGTCAAATATGTTCCCCATAATTACCCTCCCCGGCCTTGAGACCGGGCATTTATTTTATATCCTACTGACTTGCTAGGATTAGTATAAAAAAGACTTCCGCCGATGTCAATAGCATAATGCGGGTCATGGGTAATAGGTGATAGGTGATGGGCCGTCCCGAATAATTTGTTTGCACAAGCGGATGCTTTTCATAACCTATAACCTATAACCTGTAACCTGTATTATTCATTTGACCGGACCGCTCCATTAGTGCTACTTTTTTTCACCGGTAAATTTAACCAACAACAGGCGAGGAGGACGTATGAGAGCAACTATTTTTACGGCATTGGCTATCATTCTGGCGTTGGTATGGTGCGGCGGGCTTGAGGCCGCGGACCTGAATATGAAAGACGGCCTCTGGGAGATCACGACAAAGACCGAAATGAAAGGGATGCCGGGAAATATCCCGCCAACTAAAATGAAACAGTGCATGACCAAAAAAGATAGCGTGCCGCAGCAGCAACAGCCGGACAAGACCAAGAACCCTAACTGCAAGATGGTTGATAACAAGGTAAGCGGCAATACCGTAACATGGACGATGCTCTGTACAGAAAAGGACGGCACCATGGAGAGCAAGGGCCAGATGACATATAAAGGCGACGCATTCGACGGGACAACGGTAATGACGATGAAGGATAAGGCCGGGAAAACCCAGCAGATCACGAGCAAGACGGCCGGAAAACGCCTGGGGCCCTGCGACAAGAAATAGAACCTAAAACGAGGATTACCTTGAAGATCAAAACACGACTAAGTAAGAAAACAAGGATAAACGAGGTCGACTTCGATAACCTGGAATTCGGGGTCGATTTTTCCGACCACATGTACTACGTCGATTTTGTAGACGGCACCTGGAAAGAACCCCGCATAGATCCCTATGGCCCTATGAAAATGTATCCTGCCCTTTCTACGCTGCACTACGGCCAGGCTGTTTTCGAAGGTCTTAAGGCGTTTCTCGGCGTTGACGGAAAGGTGCGCCTTTTCCGGGTGGATAAAAATCATGAACGCTACAATATGTCCTGCGAGCGTTTGTGTATTCCTGCGATATCCTGGGAATTATTTTTCGAGGGCATGAAAAGGCTCATTGAGATAGATAAGGAATGGATACCGAAAAAGCGGGGCTGTTCCCTCTATATAAGGCCCTTTATATTTGCGACAGACAATTTTCTCGGGGTCAGGGTTTCATACACATACCGGTTCATGATAATCACGTCACCGGTGGGAGCCTATTACAAAGAAGGTTTAAACCCCGTAAAACTTATAACATCGGGCGAGTTTGTCCGTGCCGTCAAAGGCGGTCTCGGGGCAGTAAAAACCCCGGCTAACTACGCCGCGTCCCTTTACCCGGGGGAAGTCGCCAAGAAAAAAGGCTTTACGCAGGTGCTGTGGCTTGACGGGATAGAGAACCGCTGCATCGAAGAGGTCGGGACAATGAACATCATGTTCGTTATAGACGGTACCATTGTCACCCCGCCCCTCGAAGGGTCCATATTGCCGGGTGTTACCCGCAACTCGGTCATATCGCTTGCCAAACACTGGGGCGTCCCCGTCGAAGAACGGAGGATCACGATCGACGAGGTCATGTCAGAAGCAAAAAGCGGCCGCCTGCATGAAGCATTCGGTACGGGGACTGCCGCGGTCATCTCCCCGGTCGGTTGGATACAGCATAACGATGATATGGTAACTATCCATAATGGCGAAATAGGTCCGATATCCCAGAGGCTTTATGATGAGATCACCGCCATGCAGTACGGTGAAAAACCTGATCCGTTCGGCTGGTGTATAACGCTATAGGACGGGTCATTGGTTATAGGTAATGTGTTAGACAAAACCCTCCCGGTGGTGATCGGGAGGGTTTTTATTGCTTATCGTAATTTTTTCTCCAGGTCGGCCAGCTTGACGAAATGCTTTCTCTCCTCGTCAATGATCCTGTCAATCTCGGCATAATGCTTTTTGTCGAGAAACTGCTTGGCCTCATGATAATAGAGGATGGAATCGACCTCGCGGCCCATGGAAAAGCGTATCGCACTTAGGGTATCGAGCGTGTCGGACATTGCCTGATCTTTCTCTTTCCTTGTGAAAATAACCTTTCCATCGATGAAATCTCTCAGGTACGCTGCGTATTCTCCGCGAAAACTCTCCGCCGGCGGATTTATGTCAATCCCCTTCAGCATATCTGCGAAAACTGTTTTGTGCCTCGCTTCCTCATCTGCCGCGGCATTGAAAAAATCTCCGGTCTCTTTGGTTTCGGCATTGAGCGCGGCCTTGCGATAGAACATCTCTCCATCTTCTTCGACCCGGATCGCAAATTGAAGGATATCGCCGGCGTTAAATATATTCATAGTGCCTCCTTTATGTGGTATGGGTTGTTTCCAAACTCAGAAAATAATCATTCCCTGCCGAACCCCATTTCTTCAGTGAGAAACCGGATCCGGTCTCGTAGGTAACGAAACTGCCGTATTGGGCGAGGTCACCCGTGTTGAGGTACTGTTTGACCGAATTATTTTCGCTCACTTCGAAAGCGTCCGGAATGTGTGAATGGGCCAGGACCACGGCATCATATCCTTCCGTAAACTTTTGCCGCGCATATCCCCTGAATACATTCCGGACCGCTTCATTGTAGCCTTTACGGCTGCGTGACAGGAAAGGGCGGGAAAGCGAGGCCATTGCCCATGTAAGCGAAGGTCCGAGCATATCCATGATCCGGTACCAGAAAGAATGCTTGAGCACGCGCGCCAGGGATAGAGCGGCAAATCCGTCGCCATGCGCGATATATATTTTTTTCCCTTCTATTTCTAGCACCAGTTCCTGCCTGCATGCAATGCCCGTATATCTCTCGTAATAATCACCCATTAAAAATTCATGGTTGCCTTCGAGAAAATAAACCTGTTTTCGGCGTTCGACGAGCTTCTTCAGGCTCTCGGTAACACTGCGGTACCATGGGTAGATATAGCCGTCATAGCCATGGTAAAACTCGAAAAGATCGCCAAGGACTACGACCATGTCGGCATCTTCACAGCAATCGGTCAAAAAACGCAAGGCGAGCGCGGTCCTGTCAACACTGGCGCGGGTGATATGGACATCGGAAAATATAACGATCTTCATGGCGTATCAGGGCGCGTCGGCCAAATAATCATTAAGGGCATCCATCCAATTGCGCATTTCAATACCCGTGTCCCGGCGGAGTTTCGTCAGATCGAAGACTGAATGTGCCGGTCTTTTAGCCTTCCTTCCCAGGTCGGCGGATGATATCGGGATAACCTCGACATTCATCCGGAGGACCGAGAAAATTGCCTTTGCAAAATCATGCCACGTGCATGAACCGCTGTTCGATACGTGATATATCCCGGTAAGGCCTTTGTTTATAGCTGCAACGACAGGCAGTGCGAGGTCCCTGGCATATGTAGGCGAACCCCGCTGGTCGTTGACTACGCTCAAGCGGCCTTCGGCAGCCGCGATCGCGGTGACCTTGTCGACAAAACTGGTTCCGCTATGGCCATAGAGCCACTCGGTCCGTATGATGGCACAATCTATGTTCCGTTCAAGTATCCTTCGTTCACCGGCAAGCTTGGTCCGGCCGTATACGGACTGCGGGTTCGGTTCATCATCTTCCCGGTAGGGTGAACATTTTTCGCCGTCAAAGACATAATCGGTGCTTATATGGATAAGCTTGACGCTAAACGCCGAACACAGCCCGGCCAAAACCTCCGGCCCTTCGGCATTTGCCTTCATGGCTAGATCTGCCCTGTCCTCGCAGCCGTCAACGTCCGTCATTGCCGCAAGATTTATGAGGACATCGGGATGGTGCAGATCGAACATTCTCTTCCCTGCGGCCTCCGACGTAATGTCCCATTCATCAATGTCGGAGACTGCGCAGTCGAAATGCGCCTGAAGTAAAGGGGTGATACCCGTGCCCAACAAGCCTTTGCCGCCGGCCACCAGGACCTTCATCGGCTTCCGTACATCTTTTCATAGTATTCCAGATAGGCGCCGGTCTTGATCCTTTCCCACCATTCCCTGTTGTCGACATACCATTCAACGGTCTCGCGCATCCCTTCGGCGAAATCGACGGACGGCTTGTATCCCAGTTGCCCCGTGATCTTTCCCGAATCGATGGCGTACCTGCGGTCATGCCCCGGCCTGTCTGTCACGTAGCGGATGAGGGACTCGGGTTTGCCCAGTATTGCGAGGACAAGTTTAACGATCTCGATATTGGCCTTTTCATTCGAAGCACCGATATTATAGATGTTTCCCGTTTCACCCTTGTGCATAACAAGGTCTATAGCCGCGCAATGGTCCTTGACATGGATCCAGTCACGCACGTTGAGGCCGTCTCCGTAGACGGGCAATTCCTTATCGGCGAGGGCGTTTGTAATGATAAGGGGTATCAGCTTTTCCGGAAATTGATACGGTCCGTAATTATTGGAACAGCGCGTTATGATGACGGGCATCCCGAATGTCTTGAAATACGCCGTGGCAAGAAGATCGGCCGATGTCTTCGAGGCGGAATAGGGGCTATTCGGTGAAAGCGGTGTATCCTCGTGAAAGGCACCGGTGCTTCCCAAGGACCCGTAGACCTCGTCCGTTGATATCTGGATGAAGCGCCGCGTATTTTTCCTGCGCGCCATTTCCAGGAGATTGAATGTACCGTTGATGTTCGTCCTTATAAAACTGTCGGGATCAATGATGCTTCGATCGACATGGGATTCCGCCGCAAAATTGACTATTATATCGATCGGCTTTGCGAATACCTTTTCTAGATCGTCAACCGACGCTACATCCCCCCGCACAAAGGTATACCTGTCGTTATTCCCGCAATCCGCAAGATTTTCGAGATTGCCCGCATATGTAAGCTTATCCAGGTTTATTATATTGTAATCGTATCTTTCGAGCATCCGGCGAACAAAATTCGTACCGATGAAACCGCAGCCTCCCGTGATAAGGACTGTATCAGCCATCCTTCCTCTCCCATGTATAGGGTATATCGTTGATATGGGGGTCTACCCTGAATTCGTCGGGTTCCGCGTAATCGTAAGCCTGTGTCGGCGTATTAATGATCAGGGCTTCTTCCTCGCCGATGCACTTCCATCCATGGTAGACCATTCGCGGCACCTTAACGAGCTCAGCATTGTGATCGCCGATGTAAAACACGTTGACCTCACCGTGTGTTGACGATCCTTCGCGGGCATCGTAGAGGACCAGTTTTATCATCCCCCTGACGCATGTAATATGATCATCCTGTTCCTTATGGTAATGCCACGCCTTTACGACCTGGGGATACGTGGTTGTCAAATAGACCTGGCCAAATCCGGTGAAAATTGGTTCGTCACTGCGCAGTATCTCCATTAACCGTCCCCTTTCATCGGGGATCACCTTTAACTGTTTTGCTGCAACGCCGTCTATCATACGCTCCCCCTGCAACTACCCATTGTTGGCGCCTGTCTGGGCGACAAGCATGCTTGCCCGAAGAAGGGACTCAAACGTACCGGCATCCGTCCACCAGCCATCAAGCATTTCCCAGGTCATTGTGCCATCCCTGACATATGCATTATTAACATCGGTGATCTCAAGCTCGCCCCTGTCCGACGGCTTCAGCGTTTTGACAATATCGAACACGCGGGCATCATAGAGATAGATCCCGATGACCGCGAGGTTGCTGCGGGGATTCTTCGGTTTTTCGACGATATTTATCAGCCTGTCATCTTCGATCTTAGCAACCCCGAAGCGCTCGGGGTCGGGAACTTCCTTGAGCATGATCTTGGCCCCTGTTTTTTGTTCCTTGAAATCACGCACGGCCTTTATGATATTTCGTTCGATGATGTTGTCCCCGAGGATGACGCAGATAGAATCACCGTCGGCGAAATATTCCGCAAGGGACAGCGCATCCGCGATGCCTCCCTCGCCCTCCTGGTATGTATAGTTAAGGTGCCTTAGCCCGAAATCTTTCCCGTTTCCCATAAGCCGCAGGAAATCTCCAGCGTGGCTCCCGCCCGTCACGATCATTATATCCGTTATCCCGGCCTTTATCAGCGCCTCGATCGGGTAGTAGATCATGGGCTTATTATAGACAGACAGAAGGTGCTTGTTCGTTATACGCGTAAGAGGAGCAAGCCGCGATCCTAACCCGCCCGCCAGAATTATCCCTTTCATCGTATTTAACCTCCTCTATCGTGATGTGATGCCCGTAAGGTCGAAAGAGATCTTAAAAGTGGTATCATTCGGTCTCGTGGACTGTCTCAGCGCCAGGGTCGTTGACCAGCATCCCGGCTGATATCTGATCCAATAATCGGTATTGATCGCTTCCTGTGTAGTAAATTCGTAGGTTACCCCATATCCCGCCGAAAACCCCTTGTATATTCCAGCGGTGGCAAGAGAAACTTGATTTAGTGTCCCGAATTTAGTTTCAACACCCGTGGTCGGATCCGTATATTGCTCGACATATTCACCTGTACGGGGATTTACACCATATCCATTAGTGTAGCTATGAGAAATTGTCAATAAATATATGTTTGGAAGCGTGTAACCCAATCCATGTCTGAGAATCTTTGCGCCTTCGCCGCTTA
>CAIQJW010000289.1 GCA_903872255.1 uncultured delta proteobacterium
CCCCGAATGTCTTGATTATGTTCTGCGTTTCCGGCGAAACCATGAAATCGGCGAAGGCCTTTGCACCTTTGGCGTTCACCTTTGGCCATTTCGCGGGGTTCACTTCAATCACGTGATAGATATTGAGCAGGATGGCGTCGCCTTCTGCAAGTATGGGAAGGTCAACCCTTTTTTTCAGTGCAAGGTATGTCCCGCGGTCGGCAAGCGTATACGCCCGTTTTTCGGTGGCTACGTTCAATGTCTGTCCCATGCCGAGACCCGTCTGCTGGTACCACTTCTGGCCTTCATATTGCACCCCGACTGCTTTCCATATCGCCTTTTCCTTGGAGTGTGTTCCGGAATTGTCCCCGCGCGAGATGAAAAGGGCCTGTGCACCTGCGATCTTTTTAAAGGCCTCAACGGTGGATTTCGATCCTTTTACCTTCGCCGGGTCATTTGCCGGGCCGACAATGATGTAATCGTTATGCATGACGAGCCTTCTATTTATTCCATACCCCCCTTCCACAAACTTTTTTTCCGCGTCGGGTGAATGAACGAGCAGGACATCCGCCTCGCCCTTCTGTCCCATCGCCATCGCCTGTCCCGAACCGACAGCGATCGTCTTGACGAAATACCCCGTTTTCTTTTCAAAGATGGGAATAAGCGTATCGAGCAGGCCGGAATCCTGCGTGCTCGTCGTTGTCGAAAGAATAATGTTCTTTTCGGCTGATGCCGCCATGCCGGCCTGTGGTGAGGCCAGGGTTAAACCGAGTAACAGGACTGTGATCAAACATATGCCGAATCGTTTCATAACTGCCTCCTTTCCTATCATGCTATATTGCGACTATTTTTGTACAGCATTGCGCGCGCGCCATTCCTTCGAGTTGGGGAAAAAGAGCGGGCTTCCGAATTTATCCTTACCGAAATCACGAATGATGAGCTGGCCCTTGTCGGGACTGGTAAGCCATTTGACATATGTCATTACGGCCTGTGCGTTTACCCGGGGGAATTTTTTCGGGTTTACCGGGATAAGGGTAATGAAATTGAGAAGGGCCTCGTCTTTTTCAACGAGCACGACAAGCTTGATCTCCTTTTGAAGACTGAGATAAGTCGCCCGGTCCATCAGCGTATAGATGCCCCGCTTGTCTGCCTCGCGCAGCGTGGGCATATTTCCCTCGGCGCCTTTTTCATACACGATATACCAGTCGCCGGCGGGTTTCATCCCTCGTTTCTCCCAGATGACAAGCTCAGTGACGTGGGTGCCTGATTTGTCGCCGCGTGTCAGGAACGGCGCCTTTCTATCGGCGATCTTTTTGAGGGCCTCGCCCGCATTCTTCATGCCTTTGATCCCGGCAGGGTCGGATTGAGGCCCAACGATGACGAAATCGTTATACATAAGGTCGATCCTTTCTGTCCCGTACCCTTCAGCAACAAATTTCTCTTCAAGTGACCTGGCATGGACCAGAACGAGGTCAACGTTGCCTTTTTTCGCGATATCTAGGGTCGCACCGGTTCCCGCGCCGACGTGCCGGACCCGTATCCCCGTATCCTTTTCGAAATGGTCCTCAAGCGCCCCGATGATCCCTGAATCGATCGGGCCTATCGTGCTTGCCATGAAAACAAAATCATCCGCTGCGCCGCAGATACATGCCGGGACAGCCAAGAAAGCTATGAAGAAGAATAGAATTGCGGCTCTGGTGTTTTTCACGATGCCTCCTTCGTAAATAGGAATGAATACGGTGTAATATACCACATTGTGCACCTTTTAACCATAACGACGAACAAAAGACCTCAAAAAACCTCATTTGTATTTTTGGTAAATTATTGATGCAGACTAAGTGCTATTTCTTTAACAAATGTCACGATCTATCAACGACAGGGCCGAACGCGCAAGGATCACGCCGGCCTCAAAACTGCGCCCCGACACCTGGCTTAAGATCCGCTGGGTCAACCCGTTCGTCATGACGGTATGCTCGGCATCGGCGGCTTTTTTCAGCCCGCTACTGGCGCTCGGTGTCTTTGTTGCCGGCCTTATAGTTCAGCTTATGGCTTCAGACAATTCACCCGGACCGGTTTTTGACAAAAAACCCGAAGATATTACGATTCTTCTTGGAAAGGATGAATATGGAATACCCGTTTTACTCCCTATCTCTGAACTAGCCCGTCATGTAATGCTTATAGGAACGACGGGATCAGGCAAAACGACCGCCATCAGAAGCATCGCGGAGTCAATTATGAGACTGGGCGGCGGGTTTTGCTTCATAGATGGCAAATCCGATGTGACCGATACATATGAAGTGCTTTACGAAATCGTCGAAGATTGCGACCGCCTGGAAGACCTGCTCGTCCTGAATTTCCTCAATCCCTCTCAATCGCATACATTTAATTTCATGACCCATGGAGACGCCGATTTTCTTGCTGAGATCATGATGGGGTTCCTGAAACAGGCACAAGGTGACCAGATCTACTGGCAGGAGCGCGGAAAAATCCTCATGAAGGCGGTGCTCACCCAACTGGTATACAGACGAGACAACCCGAGTGTATTCGGAGAATATGTACTTAGTCCGTCGGAAGTCCGCAATCACCTTTCATTCGATTCCGTCCTCGCCCTCGAGGCGGATGGCAGGTATCCATTATATTATAATGGGTCACCCGTAAAGGCCAGGCTCAGGGCGCTCCTGGGCGATCTGCCAGGTTGGGAGGAGTACCGCAACAAGGGTCAGGGAGGCAGAATGTCGCCGGCTGCAGGCGAAGCGCTGCGACAATATGGATTTTTTGTTCAACAGTGGGGGGCTCCGCTCGACCTTCTTGCGGGAACATTTAACCGGATATTTGATACGGATGCTCCAGAAATAGATATAGTTGATGTGGTGTCCAATAGTCGTGTACTGGTTGTTCTCCTGCCATCGTTATCATATTCGCTGTCAACGCTTCAGGCATTGGGAAGGCTTACTCTTAACGCTTTCAAGATCGCCCTTACAACTGCCCTGGGAACAAAGGTTGAAGGCGATTATGAGGAGATCCGCCGCGAAGTTAACAGGCGTCGGCCGGATGTCCCGTTCACGCTCATTGCCGATGAATACGGTTCATATGCTGTAGAGGGTTTTGATACGGTGCTTGCACAGGGCAGGTCGTTGGGGTTCGGAGTCATTATATCGGTCCAGGAATTGGCTTCGCTTTTTAAGGCATCCGAAACGGATGCGAAACGACTGATTGGCAACACAAATTGTAAGATCGTTATGAAGATAGAAGATACGGACACCGCAAAATTCCTGGGAGAACGGGCAGGTGAATCATTTTTTATGATGCCCAATATCCGCAGCGAAGGCAGGATGATGGAAAATCTTGGCAACTGGGATGGCACGTATGCTTTTCAGAAGGGGAATCGAATTGAAATGAGAGACCTGACCAGTCTCAAAACAGGCG
>CAIQJW010000290.1 GCA_903872255.1 uncultured delta proteobacterium
ATAGAACGTATTCAACGTCCGGTGCTGCATCGGCTAATAGCGAAGATAACCGTTGAAGAAGACCTGGATTTCACGCAACGCTTTCCGGATCAGCTAAACTGCTGGATAGAGATCGAAACATTGTCCGGACAGCGATTCGCGGCTGAAACGGCCTATCCCAAAGGACATCAACAAAACCCGCTGAGCGATACGGAACTTGAAACGAAATTCTGTAATCTGGCCTCTGATGTCCTGCCGGAGCCGCGATGCCGTGCTGCACTTGCGCAACTCTGGTCTTTGGAGAAGGCTCCCAACCTGCGTCCAATATTCGACAGTCTGGTGGCGTAGAACCTGGAAACGGCGATGCGACTTGTCTTCACCTGGCCAGCAGCAGAGATGCGGTAACGTGCATGACCCAGTATTGTGCACGTCACCGCATCTGCATCAGACGCAATTATCCACTGAGAAAACGATAACTTCCTTCGGTTCCTAAAACAAGTAGACAGGAATTTCAGGTTATCTTGTCACGAGGATACAGGGGCTTAGCGGTCGTCACCCGCTTGTACCAAAACGAAACAGGCGTATGCAGGAAAACATAATGTTAATTTATTTTAACATTATGTTTATCGATTGGAAAATTTAATATTTATGAAAGGGATCCGCAAAAAAATATCACACCTCTTTCTATCCCTCGTAATGTCTCTGATTCAGATAATATTTCCAGGGCGAATCCCGCTGCCACCGAGGAGGGCCTTCCCCCAAGTCAACCCTAAGGCGTCATTGTCCGGTGGGGCATGGAGCATCATTTCTAACAGCAGAAAGAAAACTATTCGCACCGAAAATGAATAGTGGTATCATCCTTGCTTAACCGTAATATGGTGGCTTGATATTTGGAAAAGCCTATGTCACTTCATCCTTATGATAAATTAAGGAGGTACTTGCAAATGGGAAAGAAAACACTTCACCTTATTCTGGCCGTCCTGACCGTAACCGCATTGGTTTTAGTTGCAAGACAGGGAAACACACAAGAGGCATACCCGACGAGACCTGTTCTATTGGTGCCGTGTGGATCCCCGGGTGGTGGTCTGGACATCCACGCCCGGGCTATCGAACGAACAATGGCCCTGGAAAAGCTGTTCGATAAGCCCTTCAGCGTCTTAAACAAGGGAGGGGGAGGCGGGAATATCTGTACAGCCTACATGGTCGGTCAAAAGGGAGGCGATGCACTGGCTATCAACGATAACCGTATTCTTTTGGGTTCTCTTATGGGGACGACCGAATATGGTCAGAAGGACATTACGCCTATTGCCCGCTTGACCACGGATTACGAAGTCTGGGCCGTTCGGGCCGACTCCAAGTATAAATCGGCTCTGGAAGTCCTGGCGGATCTGAAAAAGGATCCAACATCCGTCACCTTTGGCGTAGGCACGGTGCCTGGCAGTGATCAATTCAGTGTCCTGCTCCCTGCCAAAGCGCAGGGCATTGATTTTCCCAAGATAAAAATAGTGGCATTTGCCTCCGGGGGGGATGCCATGG
>CAIQJW010000291.1 GCA_903872255.1 uncultured delta proteobacterium
AGATAACCCTGATATCACCCCTAGATACACACATCTGGCGGAGAGATGTTTACCCATGAACCGATCTGGTGAAATACCTTTCAGTATTGTAATGTTTCTTTTCACACAAACATCGTTTTTCATTTTTTACTTTTCATTGCCGTCCTCAAGTCGAAAAAAAGGTGACGGTCTTCGTCGGTGAAGCACCGCAAACCGTAAGTTTCGTCTATTTCCCTCGCAGCCAGGATCGATAAACGACGTGACTGGGCTCTTATACGTGGGCGATTCTCAATGAGTGCAAAAACCTTCGCTGAAAGCATAATGCATTTTCATGTGATATGTGTTAGCTTTTTGCACCATGCCAATGATTACTTCTCAGGTCTCAGCGACTTCGCCGCACAGGATTGGCTGCGCCCGTGTCAGCGGTGTCGGCCAAAATCTCTATTTGCAGATGGATCCGTTGCGGCAGGCGGGCTGCGGGAAGATCTTTTTCGAAAAGATGACGGGCTCACGGATGGATCGGCCAACCTGGGGTCAGCTCCTGGAAAATATCGCTGCCGGTATTCAGTCGGATGAAATTAAGGTTCCGGGGAAAGCATGAGTTACCTGCATCCTCAGGCTAATTTTACCTTTCCGGGGGGATGGGCAGAAATAACCAAGATGTCCTGTTGACAAAAATATTAGTGTAGCGTGAGGTTATGAAATACGGGCGGATGAAAGAAAAATACCCTGATTTTTTTAGAACCATTCTCGATAGCATTGCCGACGGAGTTTTCACAATAGACAGAAAACGCAGGATTACCTCCTTCAACTGCGCTGCGGAGCTGATTACGGGATTCACCAGCGAAGAGGCAATAGGAAAGCAATGCCACGAGATTTTTCATGCCAGTATCTGTCAGAGTTCATGCGCTCTTGAGGAGGCCTTGAAAACGGGAAGCGTGATTATTGACCGACCGTTGAGTATCATCAATAAAGAAGGAAAAACACTCCCTATCAGTGTCAGTGCTTCCCCGCTGAGCGACAGAAAAGGGAAAGTTATCGGTGGAGTAGAGACATTCCGCGATCTTTCGGCCATTGAAGAACTAAAAAAGGAAATACAAAAACGATATACTTTTGAGGACATCATCAGTAAAAACCGAGAGATTCAGAAGATATTTAATATCTTGCCCGATATAGCCGTGAGCGATAGTACGGTGCTAATAGAGGGACCGAGCGGATCGGGTAAGGAGTTGTTTGCAAGAGCCATTCACAACCTCGGTTCGAGAAAAGACAGCCCATATGTGGTGGTGAATTGCGGTGCGCTCCCGGATAGCCTTCTTGAATCCGAGTTATTCGGATACGTAAAAGGCGCCTTTACCGACGCGCATCATGATAAGCAGGGCCGGTTCGCTCTCGCAGAGAAGGGTACTGTTTTTCTCGACGAGATCGGTGATATATCGCCTATGTTTCAGGTAAAGCTGCTCCGGGTACTTCAGCAACGGGAATATGAGCCTCTTGGTTCAACAAAGACATTGAAAGCCGATGTGCGTATCATGGCTGCCACGAGCCGGAGTCTTGCCGAACTGACGCGCAACGGTACGTTCAGGCAGGATTTATATTATCGCTTAAATGTTGTCCGTATCGAACTTCCGCCGCTTACCCGTCGTCGTGAGGACATTCCCCTGCTCATCGAGCATTTCATCTGTTTATTTAATCTGAAGCGCAATAAGAAAATATCCGGTATTTCGGATGATGCGATGGATTTTCTCATGCGCTATCCTTACCCGGGAAATATCCGCGAGCTTGAGAATATTATCGAACACGCTTTTGTCCTGTGCCATGAAAACGTCATAGGAATTAATCACCTGCCGCTCGATATTATTGAGGGCTACAGTGAAATTAAGCTTTTACCGAAAGAAGATATCTCACTTCTTTTTGTTGCTGAAAGAAGAATAATTGAAGAAACCCTGAAAAACAATTCCGGTAAGCGCGTCGCCACTGCGCGCGATCTTGGCATCAGCGCCGTCACCCTCTGGCGGAAGATGAAGAAATTCCGGATCGAAGCCTGACGCCACGCCCCTACTTTTCTCCATTTCATTAGAGTATCAATTTCATAAAAGAAATCTATTTCACCACACACGTTTCATAACTGAAATGCCAGATCCCGCGCATCTGCCCTTTTAGCCCGGTATCAATACTACATATCCTAATGATGCCAGCATATTATAAGGTTTCTCATGGTCAGCTTTATTGTGCGCCCGACTGGCACTTAAATTGCTATAACACAAGCATCATGAATATCAATAGTGGAGTTGCTGCGATACCTATTTACGAATAGATAAGCATCTCAGGTTGGAGCGGTGCACCGGAAAGAACACAGGTGCGGGCGTTTGTGGAGCAATTGAAGTGGCAAAATCAAGGGAGTAGCCGGGCTATGCGATTTGTCCAAGTAGGCCCGGATTTTAAAAAAGGAGGTGTAACTCATGGGATTGTGTGGTCTAGGGGTAGGTCTCGTCGGCGGGTTTTTCTTCCCGTTACTGGTTGTGGTTGCAGTAGCCGGGTTCGGTGCATATATGGTCTTGAGAAAGGACAAAGAGACAAAAAATTGAAGGTCTGTGTTTTTACCGTTGCTGAATTTCCCACCCACCCCGGTCCTGTTCAAAGGTCGTCGGCAGGGTGAGTTCGGAACCCATGAGGGTAGGAAGCCCTGGATCATTTACATTCATCGGGGCCTGGTTCGAGGCCATCACAAGTGGGCGCCTGGGATACCTCGCGCCTTCGCTGCGGGGTAGTTCATTAAAATGACTTCTTACCCTCATGATTAGTAGGGCGGCTAGTAGTGGCAGCTAGGTTGGAGGCACCTCATGCAATAAGGAGAACACCGATGAAGGAAGAAAACGAAGTAGAGAAAACAATTCACGACCAACCGATAGCTCCAAAAAAGAGGTCCATGGTGGAGACTCTGAAGACCAAGGCGAAGGCCCTTGCGGCTCATAACTGTGCGGGATGTGCAAAAAGAGAAGCTGCTGTGCACGGTGCGGCGAGTACTGTTGCCACAGTGGCAGGTACAACTGCCGTAGGTCTGGGCGTGGGGCTTACCCTCGGGGTAGGAGCGCTTGCGGCGGCAGCGGTTGCGGAAGTGGCTATTCCGGCAGTTCTGACATTTAAGGCCCTCGGCTTGACATGCAGCGCGCTGGGATTTTGTAAAGGCGCAAAGGATTTAAAAAAGAGAAAGGCATAAGAGCATTCGGTAAATCATTTGGTTTCCGGCAAATTAACGGCAAATACAGAGCCGTGCACGAAAATAGGGCTAGCCCTATTTAAGCTAACCCCTTGATTTCATTTGGCTGGGAGACAAGGATTTGAACCTTGATTCACGGAGTCAGAGTCGGAAGAAGCCAATGAAAGACAAGTATACAGCGGTAACGGTAAGTAACTAAAGTAGTATAAATATTAAATACTTACACTAAAAGCCTTTTGCCGATGGTTCACCTTTATTGATCATTATTACTTATAGCTTTAGGACATTTTGGCAAATTTTTGGCAAGGATATATGCTCGTCACATCCAAGGATTTGTCTATTTAAAATATATGTGGTTCACCTTCGACAAAATCAGAAAGATAGTTCACGCAATGAAAACCGCTCCGTCCCCATTCAATAATTAGCTTTAAGGATCTTGCCTTAGGTGCTTGCCCAGTTCTGGGGTTAAGTCCTTTTTTGACAAGCCTGATAACAAAATATTGATTTAATTTTCTAAATTTTAGAAAAACGTTTCGTCGAACATTGACCTTAACACCAAGGAGGTTCAAATGGGTAGAAGTACGGCCGGATTTTCGTCAGCTGGTTTTTATATGGCGCTCATCACAGTATCTTACATTAATGGAGGAAAGGAAATGATAAACGACAAATTTACTGACGTTGAACAAAGAGTCATGGAAAATTGGCACAATGGATCCGAGATAAAAGATGACGTGAATTACGATGATCCCAGCTCTATAAATATTAAATTTTTTCGCGGCCTAATGAAAGAAACCGCATATCATGAAGCCGGCCATCTCGTTGCTAGGATGTTTACCGGTCTGGAGTTTTCCCATGTTCAACTCGTGTCGATAATACCGGATAAAGTAACCAATGGACAAATGAGATGTGAGCGTCCATTTACGGAACTGTATCTTGAACAAGTACCAATGGCACAAATGCAGAGATCGCAGGGATACAGTTTGCTTCTGGAATTATTTGCGGGTTACGGCTCGGTGATGGTTATCGAGCAGTCTGAATGTGAAACGCTTTGGGAGTATTTTTATGAAGAATTATACATTGACGAGGAGTATTACGAGGATGGCAGCGACCTGTGCCGGGCCGATAGAATAGCCGGCATCCTGTCCAGGCCGCATTTTTCTAAAGACCGAATTCTGGGCATGACCGCAGGTTGGACATTGGAAATGTTAAAAATGCCGGCTGTATGGAACGCAGTTGAAACCATAGCGGAAATACTGATATCCAAAGGCGAAATCACAAATGAAAATATAGAAATATTTTCCGATCTTCGAAGAACACTCAACGTTCCAATGGTCATGAAGATGCCAAAATGGTCTCGACGCATCTACGGAAAATGAGATTTAAACCTCAAGCCCATTCATGATATTTGCCTTATGACTCGTGAC
>CAIQJW010000292.1 GCA_903872255.1 uncultured delta proteobacterium
CCGAAAGATCAGCCTTCTGGCCCCGGTTTCTTTCCCGCAATGATCTCGAGGAGTATGATAAGTCCGATGCCGACGGAAACGGCAATATCGGCGACGTTAAACGCAGGCCAGTGATGATTCCCGTAATAAAAGTCCAGAAAATCGACGACGCTTCCATAGAAGAACCTGTCATAGATGTTGCCGAGGGCTCCGGCGAGAACAAGCGATAATGCAAGCGTCCTGGTATCGCTCATTGTGTGCCGTATCAGTATATAGATGAGGACAATCGCCACGAGGGACGGAACTATCAAGAAGATATACCGGGCGTATCCGCCCTGGTTGAGTATGCCGAAGACCCCGCCCAAATTCCGAACATGCACTATTGAAAAGAAAGAGTTGATCTTGATCTCGCCCATTATGGGGAGATCCTGCATGATAAGGTACTTGGTTACCCTGTCGAGCGCAAACAGGACCGGAATTAAAGCAAGGAAAGCGTATCTGCGCATCGCTTGCACACATTCGGGAAGTTCCCGTCCTTCAGGATGTTTGTATCATATTGCCAGCAGCGCTCACATTTCTCGCCTTCGGCCCTGACCACTGTGACATCGAGGTCTTTCGCCTCACGGATCTCTATCTGCGAGACGATAAAAACATCCTTTAATTCATCGCCAAGCTGCAAAAGCGCCTGGTAGTCTTCGGCGGGGGCGTCGATTATTATCTTCGTATCGAGGGAATGGCCTATCTCTTTCGCCGTGCGCTTCCCTTCTATCTTCTTGTTGGCGAGCTCGCGGACCTTCCAAATCTTTTCCCATAATTCTTCTACGGGGCCATTGATCAGGTTCTTATCGGCCGTGGGGAATGGCGCGAGGAATACGCTTTCTTCCGATACATACTCCTTAAGGTATGACCACATTTCGTCAGCTGTCGAGGACAGGACCGGCGCTATCAGCTTGACGAGAGTAATTAATGTCTCGTATACGACTGTCTGCGATGCCCGCCTTTTCTTTGCATCCTTGTAATCGACGTATATCCTGTCTTTGACTATGTCGAGATAGAGTGAGCTCAGATCAACCGTGCAGAAATTATGCACGGCATGATAGATCGCATGAAAGGTATAGTTGTTATATGAATCGCCGACCCTTTCGATAAGCCTCATGAGGCGTGATAAAAGCCACTTGTCGAGAAGGGACAATTTTTCGTACGGCACGGCATCACGGCCCGGATCAAAATCATCGTTGATATTAGCATGCAGGAAACGCAGCGTGTTCCTTATCCGTCGATATGTCTCGACAAGCCGGTTAATGATATCTTTCGAGATCTTGATATCGTCGCGGTAATCCTCGTAGGTTACCCAGAGCCTTAAGATTTCAGCTCCGAATTTGTCGATAATTTCATTAGGGACAATAACATTGCCCAGAGACTTTGACATTTTCCGCCCGGTTCCATCGACAACGAACCCATGCGTCAGGACCGCTTTATACGGTGCGTGGCCCTCATTGCCCACGGATGTGAGCAGGGAACTGTGGAACCAGCCGCGATGCTGGTCGCTTCCCTCGAGATACAGGTCGGCCGGGTATTTCAATTCAGGCCTCTTCTTACAAACGGCGGCCCAGCTTACCCCTGAATCAAACCAGACATCGAGGATGTCCTGTTCTTTAAAAAATGTCGAGTTGCCGCAATGGGCGCATTGAGTCCCTTCAGGAAGAAAATAGCCGGCATCTTTGTCAAACCATACGTCGGCGCCTGATTCCCGGACTGCCAGGACCACGTTTTCGAATGATTCTTTGCTCCAGAACGGTTCACGACATTTTTCGCAGTAAAATATCGTGATCGGGATACCCCATGTCCGCTGACGCGAGATACACCAGTCCGGACGCATCGAGAGCATGTTGTAGATCCGGTCGCGGCCCCATGACGGGATCCACCTGGTTTTGTCGACCTCGGCAAGCCCCCTTTGTCTCAAGCCCTGACTGTCCATAGAAACGAACCATTGTTCGGTTGCCCGGAATATAACGGGTTTTTTGCAGCGCCAGCAATGCGGGTAGGAGTGCTCTATCTCCTCTGTATGGAGAAGGAGCCCGAGTTCTTTTAATTTATCAATGACCTTAGGGTTGGCATCGAATACGTTCATGCCCTTAAAAAATTCCACTTCCTCGAGGAAGGCACCCCTCTCATTCACGGGAGAATAGATTTCAAGGCCATATTCAAGGCCTGTCTCGTAATCCTCTTCGCCATGACCGGGGGCAGTATGCACCGCACCTGTGCCCGTGTCAGCAGCTACATAGTCCGCAAAGACAATGACGGACTGCCTGTCGATAAAAGGATGTTTGAATGTCAGATCACGGAGGTCCTGTGGCGATACCTCCCTTATAACACGATATTCGGATATGCCCGCCCGCCCCATGATATCTTTTACGAGGTCTTTCAGGGCGATGTATATTTCTTTATCTGTTTCCACGGCAACGTATGTAAAATCCGGATGGATCGCTATTGCCAGGTTTGCAGGCAATGTCCACGGTGTTGTCGTCCAGATGAGCATATAGACCGGTTTGTCGGGATAATCCGTAAATACGGGGGCACGCTCGCCCGTGTAGGGAAACTTTACATAGACCGAACTCGATCTCTTGTTGTCGTATTCAATTTCAGCCTCAGCAAGGGCCGTCGTGCAATTAACGCACCAGTGAACCGGTTTTTTCTTCCGGTAAACCTCGTGCCGCAGGAAAAACTTTGCCGCTTCTTCGATGATGGTCGCCTGATAATCGAAATCCATCGTTATGTATGGATGGTCCCAGTCGCCGAACCCGCCGAGCCTTTTGAATTCCTCACGCTGGATATCGATGAAGTTCCGGGCATATTTACGGCATTCCCCGCGGGTTTCCAGTTTGGAAAGCTCGAGCTTCTTCTGCTTGACGTTCTTCTCCACCTGGTGTTCTATCGGAAGCCCATGGCAATCCCAGCCGGGGACGTAATCCGCCCTGTAACCCATCATGAATTTTGACTTGATGATAATGTCTTTAAGGATCTTATTGAGGGCGGTACCCAGGTGAATGTTCCCGTTCGCATACGGAGGCCCGTCGTGAAGGATGAACGTGGGTTTTTCTTTACCGGCTTCAACCATTTTACGGTACAGGTCTATCTCCTGCCACCGGGCAAGCATATCTTTTTCCTTGACCGGGAGGTTTCCTCTCATCGGAAAAGGGGTTTTGGGAAGGTTCAACGTATCTTTATAATCCATAACGGGCAATCCTTGCTGAAATAGAAAGTAATCCTCGCCGGGCTTATGGCAGCTTACGACATCTTTTATTGTTATGGGGAGATAACTGTTTTTACAGTTTTCGTAACCGTCGTAACCCGCAGGATCCTGAAATCAAGTTAACACAAAGCAGGGTATCTATACAAGAAGAATGGGGAAAAACGGGTAATAGGTTATGGGTTACAGGAGTATTCCCCCATTACCCATGACCCAGTACCCATTACCTGACTTTAGGTATCGTTTCCTTTATAAAATCTATCAATTCGGTTTCTTTGCCCGCATAGAAATGGGTCGTATTGATCACCTTGAGGTGTTTGTCGAGTGTCGAGAGGTTCTGATAAAGCTCATAGAGGTCATCCATTGGCGCAATATCGTCATATGTCCCGCCCACGACTATGATCTCCTTATTGAAATTCCTGAGGTGTTCGTATTTGTATATCAGGCAGGGGAACGAAGCGAGAAAAAGGCTGTCAAATCGCTCTATCTCAAGGGCTGACCTCGAGATGACCCATGCCCCGAACGAATAACCGGCAAGGGTTATCCGGGCATCATCATCGAGGCGCTTTGCCAGATAGTGACACGCGGCCGTTGCATCCCTGACCTCGCCTTCGCCTTCATCGTATTCGCCCTGAGAATCCCCGACCCCCCGGAAATTAAATATAAGGGTGCTGTATCCCTGCGCAGAGTAGCCGTCTTCTATGGCGCTTACAACATTATTGTACATGTTGCCCCCGTAGAGAGGATGGGGATGGCATATAACAACACCGGCCTTCTTGCTCTTAAAGCGAAACAGTCCCTCCAGATCGTGGTCGGAACCCATAATGACCCTTTCTATTGACATAGACATACTTATTTTGGTAATTTTCTAGCAAAAATTCAATAGGAAAAGTGATGGGATTATTCAAAAAACGGGATAAAGAGAAGCAGCCTTACCGTGAGATAGATATCCAGAAAGAGATCTCGAAGGCAGAGAAGGAAGAATCGCTCTGGAGAAAATGCAATTCCTGTCAGGAGCTTCTTTACAGAAAAGAGGTCGAAAGAAACAGGCACGTCTGCCCGAAATGTTTCTATCATTTTCCGATATCGGTCGATAACAGGATCGCCCTTACCTTTGACAAAGGAAGCTTCACCGAATTCTACGAACGTGTCGAGCCGGTAGATTTTCTCAAGTTCAAGGATACAAAACCGTACAAAGTAAGACTTGCGGAAACCCAGGAGACAACAAAGCGCCGGGACGCCTTAATGTGCGGCAGCGCAAAGATAGGCGGCATTCCCGTTCTTGCAGCTATCTTCGATTTTAGTTTTATGGGCGGCAGTCTGGGGAGCGTCGTCGGCGAGAAGATCACCCGGATCCTCGAGGAAGGCGTAAAGCAAAAAATGCCGGTCATTCTTTTTTGTTCGTCGGGCGGCGCCAGGATGCAGGAGGGCATTATGTCCCTCATGCAGATGTCAAAGGTTTCCGGTGCAATCTACCGCCTGAAAAGCAATAATATGCCCTACATAACGATACTCACCGACCCCACCTTGGGTGGTGTCTCAGCCAGCATGGGGATGCTCGGGGACATTATTATTGCAGAGCCTAAGGCGATGATAGGCTTCGCGGGGGAAAGGGTTATCAAGGAAACTATTAAAGCGAAACTGCCCCCGGGGTTTCAGCGGGCAGAATACCTGCTCGAACACGGCATGATCGACATGATCTCCTCCCGAAAAGAGCTCAAGCAGACACTCTATACGTTGCTGTCCCTGATTACATGAATGATCCCGCATATGAGGGCTCTTTAGCATATTTATATAGCCTGGAAAAGTTCGGCTCGGTTTTCGGGCTTGACAATATATTTAGGATCCTCAGATCAATAGATAATCCCCATAGATCATTCCGGGCAATACACATTGCAGGAACGAACGGCAAGGGTTCTGTCGCAACGATGATCGCGTGTATTCTGAAGGCGGCTGGGTATCGCGTCGGCAAATACACGTCGCCCCATCTTGTGTCATTCACGGAACGCATCACGGTGAATGAAGAAGAGATCACGGAGGAAGATGTCGCCCTGCTTACCGGGTACATAAGGGAGAGGGCAGCCAGGGAATGTCCGGACGGGTTCTACACGTTCTTTGATTTCACGACGGCAATGGCATTTGAATACTTCAGGCGAAAAAAGGTCGACATCGCGGTCATAGAGACAGGGCTCGGGGGCAGGCTTGACTCGACGAATATTATCGAACCCCTCGTGAGCATTATTACGAATGTGACCTTCGATCATATGAAAGAATTAGGCGGCACGGTAACGCAAATAGCAGGCGAAAAGGCCGGTATCATCAAAAAAGGCATCCCCGTCATCACGGGTGCACAGTGGCGGTCTCGCGAGGTTATCGAGAGGGTAGCCGGCGAAACCGCAAGTACCGTATATGTTTTAGGCAGGGATTTTTCGTTCAAAAAATCAGGCCGCAAGTGCATGTCGTACCGGGGCCTTAACCGGACGCTCTACGACGTCGCCATTAACTTGGACGGCGATCACCAGTTGTCAAACGCGGCCCTGGCGCTATGCGCCATAGATGTTATATCGGGGCTCGGATACGATGCCTCCGAAAGCCAGATACGAAGAGCCCTTTCTTCAGTCATCTGGCAGGGACGCCTCGAGATGGTACGGGAGAAGCCGCTCGTCATACTCGACGGAGCGCATAACGCGTCCGGGGTACGGGCGCTCAGGCGTTTCATCCGTACAAATTACCGGGACCACAGGAAGGCCATGGTGTTCGGGGTTATGCGCGATAAGCAATACCGAAAGATGCTCGAATCGATGAATGACTGCATCGATCTCGCGATCCTTACGCGGCCCCGGACCGACCGGGCTCTCGACGCGGCCGTCATGAAAAATGTCGCGCGAAATTCTATCGTGGCAACCGATACCCGAAGCGCACTTGAACAAGCCCGGCAATTTGCAGGCGAAAAAGGCCTGATCCTTGTCACGGGTTCATTCTATACCATCGGAGAAGCCAAGCAGGCCGTAAATGAGCTCTTTTAAGATTTTTGTCTTCATTGCGATATTTGCCGTCTTATGTCCCGTGATCGTCAACGGTCAGGAGATAGGTGTACGCAAGGATGAGACCAAGGGCCCTATCGTAATTACAGCCGACGAGGTCCAGCACGACGCCGCTGCAAACACATACACCGCGCGCGGCAACGCCCATGTCAAGGAAGCAACGCGTACCATCGATGCGGATTATATCTTCCTGGATGACAACACGAAAGATGTGACGGCCGAAGGCCATGTCGTCTATGAAGATCTGGGGGACCGGATCGAGGCAGAACGGATGGAGATCAACCTCGAAACCAAGAAAGGAAACCTGGAAAAGTCACGGGTCTTTATCAAAACGGGAAATGTCTACATTAACGGCCAGGATATAGAGAAAACCGGGGAATCTCAATACAAGATAAAAAAGGGGAAATTTACGACCTGCGGCTGGGACAAGGCGGAATGGACCTTTACCTCGGACGAAGTGGATATCACCGTCCAGGGGTACGCTACAACAAAGTCAACCACGTTCCATATACTTGGGATCCCGGTCTTTTATGTCCCGTGGGGGGTTTTCCCCGTCAAGACCGACAGGGCGTCCGGATTTCTCATGCCCGAGCAGGGGCTGTCATCGGCAGACGGTACAAAATTCAAACTTACATATTTTTGGGCCATATCAAAAGATACCGACGCGACCCTGTCCGCCGAGTACATGTCATTAAGGGGCGTCATGCTGGGCGCCCAGTACCGGTATTTCATTCGTGAAGATCTTAAGGGCGAACTTGAAGGCAATATAATAAATGACAGTGCGTACGGAGATAACGGAGGTATACGGTACCAGGTGAAAGCCAAGCATGAGCAGGTCTTTTTCAAAGATCTCAAACTGAAGGCCAACATATGGGAAGTATCTGATAAGGATTATCTCATGGACTTTGGCCAGACGATAACGGAAAGAAGTGAAAGCCAGCTCAGATCGACGATATATCTTGAGAAGCCATTGCATAAATCGCTCCTCACCGGCGGGGTAAGCAAATTCCGCAATCTGCTGGTGCAGGATAACAGTACGATGTTTCAGTACTATCCCGAAATAACATATTTCACCGAGTATATCCCCATTGCCCGTACGAATATGTACCTTGATCTCAACAGCTCTCTCACCAATTTTTACCGGGATGAAGGCTTTACATCCACACGTGTTACCGTGGATCCGTCGCTTAAGCTTCCCCTTCCGTATAAAGGGCTGAATACCCTTTTGAGCGCAACGCTGTACGAAAGCGGCTATCTCGTCAACCGCGGCGATGATAATGTAGATGGAAGCACAAAGCACCGCCAGACGTTCAGGTTTGACAGCGATATGAACATGCAATTCGTGAGGACGTATTTTAACGGGTGGTCACTGTTTGGTTTGATGCACAGCGTGATAAAACCGGCCGTGCGGTACACGTTTATCCCCTCGACAGGGTATAATGACGTGCCTAGGATAGATTCATATGACCGGATGAACCAGACAAACATACTGACGTACTCTCTTAACCATTATCTGTACCGTGAAACCGGAAGCGGCGCTAAAGGCGAGATGTCTCTGCTTGAGGTGTCGCAAACGTATGGCATCTCGGGCAATCTCGAATCTTCAGACCTTTATAAGGGTTCCGGGTCCCGTTTTTCCGACGTTGATGTCCGGTTTACATTGTCCCCTATAAGTAATTTATCGTTCACCCATGAAA
>CAIQJW010000293.1 GCA_903872255.1 uncultured delta proteobacterium
AAACAGAATAGTGAAAAGTGAATAGTGAGGCGTAAATCGTAAAACGTAAATTGTAAATCGTGAGGGTATTCCGATCCAACCCGGCCGCCCCGTGAGGAGGCCGGGAGACGCTGGATACATCCAATACAATGCCGTTACGCTTCTTTGAAAAAGGTAAGGAGCGGCTCGCCCCCCCGCCGTTATATATTATCCATGACCGTCATCCCGGGGCTTGACCCCGGGATCCAAGGTTTTGCTTTTTCTTTCGTCAATGATAATATGCTAATTGCCTAAATCCATATCTGGCAGTCAAGAGGTCGAGGGTTCGATCCCCTTTAAGCTCCACCAATAATTTCAATACCTTAGGCCATGCTCCCCATGGCCTTTTTTTTGACTGTGAAAAATCACCTTTTTCCCTCCACGATGCGCAAACGCCTTTGATCGAGACTATGCACCGCGTTCCTGAGCGATTTCACATTGTGCTACGTTCGCCCTCCACGACGGATCCAAATGTTCCGCTTTACATATTACGTTATGCGTTATAGAATGGTGTTGTGATCAAGACGTTTCGTTGTAAGGATACCGGGGCTCTTTTCAAGGATATTTTTGTCGCACGGTTCTCGTCAATCGAGCGGCAGGCGAGGCGAAAACTGCTCTATCTCAACGGTGCGCGCACATTACAGGATCTATCCCAACCGCCGGGAAACCATCTCGAGTCCCTTAAAGGGGATCGGGCCGGTCAGCACAGCATACGGATCAACGATCAGTGGCGTATCTGCTTCGGGTGGGACGAGGGTAATGCCTGGGATGTGGAGATCGTCGATTATCATTAGGAGGCTCAAAATGGGTGCCAAACTGCTCGACATAATACCCCCGGGGGAAATACTCTATGAAGAGTTCATGAAGCCTCTGGGGCTTAATATAAACGCACTGGCGCGTGATATTGATGTCCCGCCCGGACGTATCAGTGAGATCATCAGGGGAAAAAGAACAATATCGGCAGATACTGCTCTGCGCCTTGGAAAGTACTTCAACGTTTCACCGGAAATATGGCTTGCCCTCCAGGCGGACTACGAGATCAGGATCGCCCGTCGTACTACCTGGCCGAAGGTTGAGCGACACGTTAAGACGAGAGCGGATGTTGCTGCTGCCCAACCCGGCTTGAAGCATCCCTGATGTGGAAATACCGGGGTCAAACCTTTAAGCCTTGCTGCCGACACCTTTGTTTCGGCGACTGACAGCCAGATCAACAGGCTTTTGGCGGAAGGATCCATATGGGAGGATGAATGGACTACGACGAAGATAAGATAGATGATTACACCTTGGCCCTTCTCTATCTTGTTACCCATGAAAGACATGAGGGGTTGGGGGCGAGAGCCTGGAAGGGATTTGACTGGGATACCATGAACAGGCTTCATGAAAAAGGATATATATCAAACCCCGCAAGCAAGGCGAAATCGGTCGCAATGACTGAGGAAGGCTTCCTCAGGGCCAAAGAGCAGTTTAAACAGTTTTTCGCCAAACAAACAACCGTTATATCCCTGCCGAAGCTTACCCCTGATGCAAGGAAACGATGGAACAAAGTGCCGGAACGGGCGAGAAAGGACATTATCGAGTCGGTCTGGTGCCCGCATTGTCACACAGATGTGCCAATGCAACTGCGCGAGGGGAAAATGGAAAGGCAGTTGCTCATTCTGCGGGGTACATGCAAGAAATGCGGCGGTGAGGTGGCACGAGTGATAGAACCCGATGGATGAGGTTGACGATATTTTTTCACGCATCGCTGGGCTGCGTATTCCGATCCAAGCCGGCCACCTATTATGATTTAACCCGGCCACCCAATATGATCCAACCCGGCCACCCCGTAAGGAGCCCGGGAGACGCTGGATAAATCCAATACAATGCCGTTACGTTTCTTTGAAAAAGGTAAGAAGTGGTAATCCCCCTGTAGCCCCCCGCCCCGTTATCCGGGCGCCACACCGACAAGACCTGACCCCAGGGCTTTCCCTATCATCCTTGAAATGTCATATTTATATATTGATATTTCAAGGTTTGTCGTATAGACTTGCACTATGAAGCTCGTTGATAGACAACATGACCGCGAAACTTTGACCAGATTGATAAAAGCGTTCCCTGTCGTGGCTATCCTTGGCCCCAGACAGTGCGGAAAAACGACGCTGGCCCGCATGCTGAACGCCAACCATTATTTTGATCTCGAGAATCCAAGGGACGCGGCCCGGCTTGATCAGCCTCAGCTTGCCCTGGAAGATCTGACAGGGCTTATAGTGATTGACGAGATTCAGCGCGCACCCGAGCTATTTCCTCTCATGCGATACCTCGTAGATCAGAAGAAGAACAGAAAGTTCGTTATTTTGGGAAGCGCATCACGCGCGCTGATCCGACAAAGCTCGGAATCCTTGGCCGGTCGTATTGCCTATCACTACCTCGGTGGTTTTCGGCTTCAGGATGTGAATTCGGAGAATATGAAAAAGTTGTGGATACGCGGCGGATTACCCCGTTCTTTCCTGGCAAAGTCTTACGGAGAAAGCCAACTCTGGCGCACCCACTACATAACAACTTTTCTGGAACGGGACATCCCGCAACTGGGCATTACTGTTCCTGCCCGGACACTTCGTCGTTTCTGGCTCATGTTGAGCCATTACCACGGGCAAATCCTGAACTACTCGGAACTGGCACGTTCTTTCGGGATTTCCGATATGACGGTCAGAAACTATTGCGATATTCTTGAAGGTACTTTTATGGTCCGCATCCTTCAGCCATGGTATGTCAATATCGGAAAACGGCTCGTAAAAAGCCCAAAACTGTATATCAGGGACTCCGGTCTCTTCCACACCCTGTTGTCTATCGAGAAATTAGACCAATTATATTCATCACCCAGACTGGGTGCTTCCTGGGAGGGTTTTGCCCTCGACTGCGTCAGTCGCGCCGTGGGCAAAGAGGATGGGGAGCTTTATTTCTGGCATACTCATGGCGGCGCGGAACTCGATCTTTTCTGGCAACAGGGCGGGCAAAACTGGGGTGTGGAATTCAAGCACGAGGACGCACCCCGCATGACCCGCTCCATGCAGACATCCATTCAGGATCTGCAACTGGCAAAGTTGTGGGTAGTCTATCCGGGCAAGTCATCCTATAGCCTGGCAGAAAACGTCCGGGTCCTCCCTCTCGCGGAAGTTGGCTTCGTATGGAATTATGAATAGATTCCGAGGTATTCCCCTTGGCTGCCTACATCCACTGTGATTTATTTAGATTATTTGCACAATCTTTTGATAAATTCACCAGGCCTTAAAACTTCTATTCCCTCGAAACCCGCTATGATGAACCCAGTCACGCCGTAAGGAGTCCGGGAGACGCTGGATTCCGCCGTAAAAGCCAGCGGAATGACGATGCGGGGTAATTGCGACACAGCCTCAACAACGGAATTGTTCTTCACCTGTTATAGCAAATATGCTATAACATACCTGGCTGATCGTGTGACGGAGCGCATCCGCAAGGGCTGGGAACGGACAATTTCATTAGACGAAGCAGAGCGGTTACTTGGCCTGGCGGATTGAGCTCGCGGAATCGGCCGTCAAGGAGCTTGCGAAGCTCGATGAACAGGTCAAGCGGCGCATAATCCAATATCTCCGGCTTGCCGGGTTGTTTTCACTATTCACGAATCTTAAACGTAGAACACGGAACCCTCCTTCGGCTTTTCTCTGGAAATCACGTGGATTCTGGTTTATCCTAAACGATTCAATGATGCGGATAATTAAGAATAATATGCCTTGGAACATCGTCATAAATGCTCCCTATCGTCTCGTGCGCGACCGGATCGAACTGATCAAAAAGGTTGATGTTGGTGTGGAGGTATATTTCAACAACGATGTTATTGATGTGGTTGATGATGGACACGTGAAGGAGACCGGCAGGATCCTGCGGGGCGAGGGGATCGAGTGCAGCGTTCATGCTCCTTTTATGGACTTAAGCCCGGGGGCGGTCGATAAGGCAGTGAGGGGTATAACGAAGGAGAAATTGAAGAAGACGGCGGCGATGGCAAACCTGCTCGGGGCTATCGGGATGGTCTGCCACCCGGGGTATGACAAGTGGCGTTTCGGGGAGGCTGCCGATCTGTGGTTGAAAGGGGCCGTCGAGACGTTTAACGAGGTCCTTGCGGCAGCGGGGGACGGGTTTCCGGTAATGGTCGAAAATATATTTGAGGAAGAACCGGATACCCTTTACGAACTTCTCCGGCAGTTTGATAAGAAAAATCTTCATTTCTGTTTTGATTCCGGTCACTTTAACTTATTTACTAAAGTATCACTTGAAACATGGTTTTCAATGCTTGGAAATAACATACGAGAGATGCATCTTCACGACAATTATGGAAAACGGGACGACCATATGCCGATAGGGCGGGGGACTTTTCCATTCAGGGAGTTGAAGGCATTTTTGAAGGCGCATCGCGAAAGCCTTATATTGACCGCGGAAATACATACCGAAGCAGACGCGGTAGAGGGGATAAAAAACCTAAAGGAGTATGTGGCTTAGCATGGCTCACAGAATAGAGATATCGTACAAGGAAGGGCTGCTTGATGTGCCGGGAGAGAAACTTAAGAGGCGTATCAAATCGGACCTCGGGCTCGAGATCGAAAGGGCGCATGTGGTAGAGGTTTATACGATCGATGCCGACCTCGACCCCAAGATCCTCGGCGCTTTGAGCAGTGAGGCATTCGTGGATCCGGTCATCCACAACGGGCTCCTTGACCAGGCAACGGATGCTAAGGGTGATTGGGTCGTTGAAGTGGGCTATAAGCCCGGCGTTACCGACAATATCGGACGTACGGCAAAAGAAGTGATCGAAGCGATGACGGGCCGGGAATTTCAGGATGGCGAAGGGGTCTACAACTCGAGGATGTACTTCCTGAAAGGCTCTATTACCGAAGATGACGTGCATAATATTGCCGTTGACATACTTGCCAATGTTCTCATCAATCGCTATGCCATGAAGCATATATCGCAGTACAGGGCAGAAGGGGGCATGGGGATCAACGTGCCGAAGGTCACGATCACTGCCGAACCGGTCGTGGAACGCATCGATATCGGGTCCATGACGATCGACGAGCTGATGCTCATGAACCGGGAGAGGACCTGGGCCCTGTCCCGGGACGAACTCCTCGTTATAAAGGATTATTATGCGGATCCTGTGGTCGTTGCCGCGAGGCAGGCTGTGGGGCTCGACGGCCGCCCGACCGACGTGGAGATCGAAGCGCTTGCCCAGACGTGGTCGGAACACTGTAAACACAAGATATTCAATGCGATGATCGATTACGAAGAGGACGGCAATGTAGAGGTTATCGACAGCGTTTTCAAGACATACGTGATGGGCTCGACCGACGACATCCGCCGGAAGAAAGGAAAACAGGATTTTTGCCTCTCGGTCTTCAAGGATAACGCCGGGGTGATCAAATTCAACCGCAGGAATAATCTTGCCTTCAAGATGGAGACACATAACACGCCGTCGGCCCTCGACCCGTACGGCGGGGCACTGACGGGAATTGTCGGCGTCAACCGCGACCCGTTCGGGACAGGCAAGGGTGCGAAACTATCCTTCAACATGGACATCTTCTGCTTCGCTGCACCGGACCACAAAGGAACCATACCGCCGAGGCTCCTGCATCCCAAGAGGGTGCTGGAAGGTGTTCGCGAAGGCGTCGAGCACGGCGGGAACAAGAGCGGAATACCCACCATCAACGGTTCCCTCGTGTTCGATGAGAACTACCTCGGGAAACCGCTGGTCTTCTGCGGCACGTGCGGGATCATGCCTGTCATGATACGGGGCGAGGCGTCATACCTCAAGCAGGCCAATGTCGGAGACCATATCGTCATGGTCGGCGGCAGGATAGGGAAGGACGGCATCCACGGGGCCACATTCTCATCCGAGGAGCTTTCCGAGGTTTCCCCGACGAGCGCAGTCCAGATAGGCGACCCTATCACCCAGAAACGTATGACGGATTTTCTCCTCATCGCCCGGGACAGGGGATTATACAGTTCGATAACCGATAACGGCGCGGGAGGCCTTTCCTCGTCCGTAGGCGAGATGGCTGAAGACACGAACGGATGCATCATGCACCTCGAAAGGGCGCCCCTGAAATATCACGGGCTTTCCCCCTGGGAGATACTCCTTTCCGAGGCGCAGGAACGGATGACGGTAGCCGTACCGCCCGATCAACTGGCGGAATTCCTTGAACTGTCGCACAAGATGAACGTCATTTCGACCGTACTGGGTGAATTTACGGACTCCGGTCGCTTCCACGTGATGTACGACGGCAAAACGGCCGGATACCTCGATATGGATTTCCTCCACAACGGCCTGCCTAGAATGAACCTCAAGGCCAAATGGGAACGCAGGATAGTGGATGAAGACCCGTTGCCTGAACCCGCGGATTACGCCGCAACCGTTGCCTCGGTCCTCGGACGCTGGAACGTCTGCAGCAAGGAATACGTGGTGCGTCAATATGACCATGAAGTGCAGGGCACAAGCGTCATAAAGCCCTTAACCGGCAAGTATAATGATGGTCCCGCGGACGCAGGCGTGGTCGCCCCTGACCTTGGAAGCAACAACGGGGTAGTCGTCAGCCACGGCATCTGTCCAAAGTACAGCCGTTTCGACACCTACAACATGGTAGCATGCGCAATCGACGAGGCAATAAGGAACAACATCGCGACAGGCGGTTCCTTAAAGAGAATGGCCCTCCTCGACAACTTCTGCTGGTCCGACCCGATAGAATCCGAACGCAACCCGGAAGGCGCCTACAAACTGGCCCAACTCGTCCGCGCCAACAAGGCGCTATACGACTACACGACGCTGTTTGGCACCCCGTGCATCTCCGGCAAAGACAGCATGAAAAACGACTACATGCACAACGAGATCAAGATATCCGTCCCGCAAACGGTGCTAGTATCGTGCATTTCGGTTATCGATGACGTCACCAAAACGGTAACCATGGATATGAAGGACGACGGCGACCTCATAATCATCATCGGCAAAACATACGCCGAATTAGGCGGGAGCGAATATTTCGCACACTTCAACCGAATTGGCAACATTTCTCCCCAAGTACGCGGAACAACTGCCAAAAAGACGTTCCAGTCAATGGAAAAAGCCATAAAAGCCGCCCTGATCAGATCATGCCACGACATATCCGACGGCGGCCTGGCATGCGCCCTCGCTGAGAGTGCATTTGCCGGAGACATCGGCATCGACGTAGACCTAAATGCCGCTCCTTGTTCAGGGGTGTTCCGGGATGATATGTTGCTGTTTTCGGAATCGGCGAGCAGGTTTGTGGCGACGGTGAGGGAGAGGGACCTTGCGGCATTTGAGGGGATATTCAAATCGGTTCCTTACGGGGTGATTGGGAAAGTGAAGGCCGGCAAATCTTTCAAGGTCAAGGGCCTGCGCGGAGATGTCATAGTAGATACGGATATCGATTATTTGAAAAAAGCCTGGCAGGAACCGTTTAAGAAGGTTTTTGGGTAATTCATGTCGTAAATCGTAAATCGTAAATCGTAAATCGTAAATCGT
>CAIQJW010000294.1 GCA_903872255.1 uncultured delta proteobacterium
ATATTGTAACGAAAATCGGGGCATAAACTTGTATGGATTATCTGACCTTTTTTAAACTTGACGACGATCCTTTCCGGCTCACACCGGACCCCGGGTATTTCTTCCCGTCGCAGGAACATAACGAGATACTCAACTCGCTCAATTATGCCATTGAACAAAAGGAAGGTTTCTCCCTGGTCGTCGGACAGCCTGGCACAGGCAAGACGACGATACTGAGGATACTCATCAATCATTGGAAGGACAAGGCGGAGATCGCTCTTGTTATGACGCCGCGGTTAATGCCGGAAGAATTCCTGCAGGCGATCCTCGAGGACCTGAATATCCGGCTGGGCGACAAGAGCAAGAATGAAATGCTCAAGGCGTTCCGCGATATCCTCGTCACACATTCGGCAGTGGGCAGGCGGATAATAATTATCGTCGACGAGGCGCAAAACGTACCCGACGAGACGATCGAGGAATTGAGGCTGTTATCGAACCTCGAGACCGAGAAAGAGAAGCTCCTTCAGATAATCCTCATGGGACAGCCGGAACTGCAGAAGAAACTCTCGGCTGCGCATATGAAACAGCTCGACCAGCGCATAACAATTCGGGCGATATTGAAGCCTCTCACAAAAAGCGAAACCTCGGACTATGTCAATTTTCGCCTGATCAAGGCCGGTAAGGGAACGATCGTTTTTGACGATGAATCACGGAAAAGGATCTACGATATGTCGAAGGGCATACCGAGGGTCATCAACCTTATTGCATCGCGCGCCCTCATGGCTGCATTCGTATCGAACAGCCCTTCGGTGACGAGGGACCACGTGAAATATGCGATCGAGCACTTAACCGGGGAGAACGGGACTTCATGGAATCGATTCATTCCTTTTGTTAAATACGGACTTGCCGCACTGATTGCCGTGGTGATAATAGTTGTCGGGTCTTACAAATTCTCAGGCACAACATCGCCGAAAAATGCCCCTGCCGTTGATCTGCCGGCGCAGAACGAACAGGCGAGGGGCGCCCTATTGCCTGCCCGGGCGTCTCAGCAATCCTCAAAAAAGGCAGGCGGCTCTAACAGATCGGGTGTTATGCCGCCCGAAGGGGAACTTCCGAAACCTGGAGATGCAGGGAAATATGTGACCGTATCGGCCCAGAGCGCGAATATGAGAAGCGCCCCGAGCGTTGCTTCCGAAAAGGTCGCATGGGTCACGAAGGGCACAACTTTCCCGGTAATCGACAAGAAGGCCGATTCAACGGGCCGCATCTGGTACAGGGTCCAGTATCCGAGTGAAAAGGAATGCTGGGTCTCGGAAAAGGTCGTTGCCGAACGTGCCCGGTAATTGACGGGTAATTTCTCGACCGTTTGCCGCCTGCGCTCCTCTTTGAAGCCCACGAAATACACTTATAGATAAGATAGGGAAAGATCGTTTCCGCGAAGCTAACGGGAGATGATGCGTATGTTTTTTCCGGTCAGTTTCCGAGCAGAACGAGCCGCTCGTTTGCGTATTGCTTTGTTTTGGGGTCCGCAGTATTCGATGTCAGGATATCCCTGTATATTTTCTTGGCGTCCTCGCGTTTTCCCTGTTTTTCCATTATGCGGCCGAGAGCGGTCAACCCCTGTACATCGCCGGTCGATGCGAGTTTTTCGTAGACGTCACGGGCTTCCTGGTATCGGTTCTGATTCTCATAGAGAAGGGCAAGGTTATAAAGGACGTTCTTGTTGCCGGGCTCAAGCGACCGGGCGCGCAGAAGGCTCTGCTCGCCTTCGGTCTTATCGCCGAGGTGTATCGATGCGATCGCCAGGTTAATAATGGCAGGAACATAACCCCTGTTGTAGTTGAGCGCCAGGCGGGAGTACTGGACAGATTCGGCATATGCCCCTGTTTTCAGGAGAGCGCCCGCAAGGCCCGTCATAATGATGTAATTTTTTCCGTCCGACTGAAGCGCTTTCCGGTAGCTTGCAATAGCCTGCGCCAGGTTGCCGCTTTCCTCGTAGTTGCGGGCGGAATATATCGCCGCATCCCGTTCGGAGTTGCGCCGGTCCTGAGCGCTCATCTTATCCTGTTTTTCATACCTCATCGCTTCGGCAGGTTTTTGCTGCACGGTATACGGGTCTGTTTTTTCCGAGGGTTGTCTCTTCGGGCCCTCTGCACCGCCGGCAGGCTCCCCGTCGGTGACGCCGGCCTTGCCGGGTCTTTGCGCGTTAAGGGGTTCGGGTTTGCGCACATCTGTGGCAGCCTGAGCGGCTTTTGCCGGCTCCTCTACGGCAGGAGCGGTCTGCGCAACCGGTTCCGGTTTTACCGGCGCTCCCGTCACCGCAGCGCTTTGGGGCGCCGAAGGCCTCTTCAGGGTCAGAGACGGTTTGATAAAGACATTCGCATAATACACAGCGCCAAATCCGACGATGACGACAAACAGGACGATGGCAGCTATGACGATGAAGCGGGCGTGCCGTTTTTTCCTGTCGGACGTGCGTGTTACGATAGATGCAAGATGGGGGGGCACTGCGGTATTCTTTTCCGACGCTTCATTCTTTGATTTTGACAGGAGGTCCGCGAGCAGGCTCATCGTGATGCGTTATCCTCATCCGCGACATCGCGAACACGGAAAACAAATGATGATGAGGATTTCCCGGTTTCCTTGGAATAGGAGGCCTTTTTTGTCTCACGCCCGGCTGTCCCGGCTTGGGCCGCGGAGAGATTCGAAGGACGTGATACGCCCTTTAAAGCATGGAATACCTTCCAGGCGTAGTTGACGCGCTTCTCCCTGCTGTATGCATTGTAGCATCCGACAGCTTCCCAGGTATAGCCGTGACGGTCGACGCATTGACGGAGTATCCACGCGCCGGTCATCGTGTTGAGGCAGGCGTCATTCATAAGGTCATCCCGTGTCGCATTGATGGTCTTGAGCCACGCCGAATTGATCTGCATCAGGCCCATATCGGTCGAGCCGTTCGGGTTCTTGTTCACCGCCCGGGCGTTAAAGCCCGATTCGACACGTGCTATGCTCTTCAAAAGCTTCGGGTTTATATTGTACCGCGTACCGGCTTCCTCGAAGCAAAATGAGTAAAGGTCAATAGGGGAGGAGCAGAAAAACAGGGATAATACACCCATGAGTACAAAAGATTTCATCGTTATGTGTGGATTATAGAAAAAAAGAGCTTCAAAAACAAGCCTTATTAGCACAAGGCCTTCCTGCAGATCATTGCGGCTTTTCCGGGTTATCTGCACCCGCCCGACCCGGAACCCCGCCCGATGGATTGGATGTACGTGAGCGCATCCCCTGTAAAGGTCAATCTGTACACGAAATCGGTGCCGCCGCAATCGTAGATCATCACTGTCGTCTGGACGGTGGATTCCTCGTAAGAACCCCCGTGCCTGCCTCCGGCGTACGCGCCGGATGTGACGTTCCCGGTCACCGAAGATGTCATAGGCTCGCCGCAGCGCTGTTTGACAAGGTACATCGAATCGCCGTTCTGGATAACTTCGGGGCCGCACCGCATCATTCCCATGCTCATCAGCTGGCATATTGCCGGTGACGCATATCCCAAAACGAGAATCACGGCTGTGATGAAAACAATGAACTTTGCACGGGAAATCTTCATCCGGAACCCCCCCTTTTTTTTTGTTATTGTAGTATCTTCCGTTTCTTGAGCAGCTTTTTGGCGTTTTTATCGCCGAGTTGCGCAGCCATGCGATAATCGGCGACCGCGGGCATCGGCATGCCCAATTCTTCCCGTGACAATCCGCGACAGTAGTATGCCTCGCCAAGGTCGGGGCTTAATTCTATCGCCTGGTTGTGGTCGTCGATAGCCTTTTGATATTCGCCGAGATTGTGCCATGCCCTTCCACGGCTGACGTATGTCTCGGCGTATTCGGGATGCAGGTCTATGAAAGCGGTGTAGTCTTCGATCGCTTCTTCGTTCATTCCGACCGCCGCATACGCGTCGCCCCTGATAACCCGGACCCAGAGAAAAGTAGGTTTCAATGCCAGGAGTGTCGAATAATCGTCAATTGCCTCATCGTACCTTTTAAGCAGGATGAGCGCGGCCCCGCGCCGTCCATGGAGGATGGGGTTATGCGGCATAAGGGTGATGGTGCTGTCATAATCGGCAACTTCGAGCTCGTGTTCACCCATAGCTCCATATACATGGGCCCGGCTTATGTATGATTCCGTCCGCGTTGGGTCGAGTTTGATAGCCCTGGTATAGTTATCTGCCGCGCGCTGGAATTCGCCCAGGTCGCGCAGCAGGTCCCCGAGATCAAGGAAGGCCTCCAGAAATTCGCAGTCGAGCTCAGTTGCCCGGACATAATTCTTAAGTGCCAGTTCATTATTTCCGATATCGCGGCAGGCCTCTCCCTTCCGGTGATATGCCTGTGCGAATTCGGGATTTCTAAATGGGGCCATTGTTAAATGTTACCGTGAAAAGAGGATTAAAACAAGCAGGTTCCCTGTTCTATGTGCTTGCGTTCCCTATCAAATGACCTATTTGCGGTTTTCGCTTGGAACCTGGAGCAAACCTCTGAGGAGTATTTTCCCGCTCGCCGCATCGTACGCCCATATATCGAAGACCCGTATATGCAAATAGTGGTAACGGGCAAGGTATGTTCCCGATACGCCGGGAAGAGGGTTGCGGCTCAACTCCTCATATGAAATATACGGTGATTGAAGCCTGCCGATGACAAGGAACATTATGTCGCCTTCGGTCTTCCGGGCGTCTTCCGGCATCATCGGTATGGCCGCTGCGATCTTATCCCGGTTTTCGACCGGTACACCTCGGCTATCGACCGGTACGATCGCATACTCGCTGAATTTTTTCTCTTCGACCACTCTCTTCGACCCGTTTTTTTCGGTGATCGTATATGAGTTATCGAGTTGCAGCTGGTATCGGACCACGAATGCCCGCTTGGGCCCATCCAGGCCCTTTTCAAAAATGGGGGCCATACTCAGGCTCAGTTCGATCGATCTTTTGCCGGCATTATACGTTCTATGCGCGGGATTTATCCTGAATGCGTACATGCTGTCAAAATCAAGAGACCCCATGATGGGAGCGTAGACGTCACCTGCAATTCTCGACCTGTGCTCCTCGGCGCTCTCCTCCGGACGGTGTTTTACGATCTCCTGTCTTAAGCGGATAGTATTGTAAAGGAGTTCGGGATTATGGCCCGCATACATCGGCGAGAGCTGGTCGGTGTTGATATTGAACGGCTTCGTATCGGACATGGTCGATAGGAATTTTGTCTCGGGAAGGATGGGGGGCCGGTCGCCTTTGTCCTTTTTCCCGGTCCAGGAACACGAATGAATGGCGAAAACAAGCATGATCACGATTATGACAGATATGTACGTACGGCGGATCATAGTTTTTATTTTGCGTAAAGCCTGCTTATCATTCCGGACCTGCTTTTTCATGCCTGTTCTCCTTGTTCTTCCTTCCTGATCACGGAAAGTGCCGCAAGGGAAAAACGGCAGATATGGTCCGCTATATCGTCCATGGGCAGTAACTTCGTCTTCTGCTCTCCGATCATCTTGCGGTACATGGGCCGCGCATACAGGAAATACAGGCACTGGCCGACAATGCTCGATGTGCAGTACAGCACGCTGTCGCTTAACGGGTCTTTGTTGATTATCCGTCCGATGATGGATGTGATCAGGTTGAACATCGGCCGCGCCGTCTCTTCAATAATAGCATCGAGCGCGCCGGTAGGGTCGGTAAATTCTCTGGCCATGAGCTTCCCGAAACGGGATTCGATGCCTGAATCCAGGATGCGGTAGACAAATGAACGGATGAATCCTTCCAGCCGTATCTCCGGCGGGTCGGACTGCGATGCCCCGAATTCGGGCGGGTATTTCTGAAAGGCAATATCCTTCCAGTATCGCAGCGTCTCGAGATACAGGTTGTCTTTGCTCTGGAAATAGTAATTGATGGAGGCCACGTTGACGCCGGCGTGTCTCGAGATCTGCCGGATAGTAGTCTGCCGGTAACCGGTGTCGGAAAATATCTCGCCGGCCGCCCATAAGATGCGTTTCTTAGAACTTGGCTTATCATCCATTAGCAACCTCTTGCAAAACAAATGTTTTATACATCTATTTTAAACGTAAGTTTGAATCTGTCAAGAAATTTTTTTTACATTATTCCTTGTGAATTGAAGAACATGCTCTTGTGAAAAACTTCCTTTGTTATCAAGAGGATGAAGACGGTTAACTTCGAAATCATTCAGTATTCTGAATAGAAAGGGCGTAAATTGTTATTGACAAGAAATTTGGATTCGGTGTTAAATACCACAAGGTTTCAAGGCATATAGTTCATTGAAAAGCAGTTTAGTTCTCCCGACTCATTGTGGTGTGTTCACCATAGTGAATATAATTTCCGGAGCAGTTTTTGACCAGTTCACACACGTGATCTCGACTCTGGTAAAGGGCTCGCTGCTACCGGCTGCAAAGGTTGGTTAATCTGAATGGATACGATCAATTTATCTGAAAAAACCGATTGGGCTTTCATTGAAGAGGTAAAGAAGGAAAGCGGCCAGAATCCTTCACTGTGCTATCAGTGCGGAAACTGTACGGGCGGATGTCCCTACACGCAATACTTCGACTATCCGGTAAGTGTTGTGATGCGCCTCCTGCAATCCGGTCAGAAAGAGACAATTCTCAAATCGAAGGCGATCTGGCTCTGTGCGACGTGCGAAACGTGCACGACCCGTTGCCCGTGCGACGTCGACGTGGCCAATATCATGGACACGCTGAGGATCATTGCCCGCAGAGAGGGCAAGGTTGCCGAAAAAGATATCCAGCTCTTCTACGATTCCTTCCTTGATTCGATGAAGAAACACGGCAGGATATTTGAGATGGGCATTCTCATGGGCTACAAGATGAAATCAGGGCATTTCATGGGAGATGCCGAGCTTGGCCCGAAAGTAATGAGCAAGGGCAAGATCAGCCTGTTTTCCAAATCGATAAAAGGCGCAGATAAGGTAGCTCAAATATTTAATAGATTCCAGGAAAAGGCGAAAAAGCATGGCTGAGAAAGAATACGCATATTTCTGTGGTTGTTCGCTGGAAGGTACTGCGAAAGAGTACGACGAATCAATACGGGCTGTCATGAAGGCTCTCGGAGTAGGCCTCGTGGAACCCGACGATTGGAGCTGCTGTGGATCCACGCCGGCCCACACTGTCAGTCACGTATTAGCCGCCGCGCTTGCAGCACGTAACCTTTCCCTCGTTGAGAAGATGAATAAGGATGTTCTCACGACCCCGTGTCCCTCATGCCTTATGGCTTTCAAAAAAGCGCAGCATGGCATGACCGGGAGCGAAGAGTTTAAGGTTGAGGTCAATGAGCTTCTTGATGAGCCTTATAACTGCGGAGTTGAGTCGAAATCATCCCTCCAGATAATATATGAAGATATCGGGCTTGATGCGATTGCGGCAAAAGTGACGCATATGATGCCTGACCTCAAGGTCGCACCGTATTATGGGTGTATCCTCAGCAGGCCGCCCGAAATTGCGAATTTCGACGATCCCGAAAACCCCGTTTCCATGGACAATGTCCTCATGGCCGCGGGTGTCGAGGTTGCCGACTTTGCATTCAAACTGGAATGCTGCGGTGCCGCGTTTGGCGTTCCCAAGCGGGAAATGGTCAATCAACTTTCCTATAAGGTGCTTGAGATGGCAGTGGATGCCGGCGCGAACTGCATAGCCGTCGCATGCCCGCTGTGCCAGCAGAACCTCGACCTTCGTCAGGGACAGGTTAACAGCACGATGGGTTCACGGTTCAATATCCCCATCATCTATTTCACCCAGCTTATGGGCCTTGCTTTCGGCATGTCCCCGAAGGAACTCGGTATGGATAAAGTCTTTGTCAGTGCCGACAAGATCACGAGACGGATAACCAAAGCGGAATATGAGAAGATAAAAGAAGAAGAAGCAGCCGCCAAAAAGCCTCAGAAGGCCAAGAAAGAGGCAGCTGCAGAAGAGACAAATAATTAAGGAGACCTGATCGATGCGGGTTGGTGTATTTATCTGCCATTGTGGAAGCAACATCGCGGGAACCGTTGACGTCGCGAAAGTGGCCGAGGAAGCCCGGAAGATGCCCGGCGTCGCATATGCGACAGCCTACATGTATACGTGTTCCGAACCGGGTCAGAAAGAGATCACGGATGCAATCGAGCGTGATAAGCTTGACCGTGTCGTGGTCGCGGCCTGTTCACCCCGGATGCACGAGAATACCTTCCGAAGAACTGTCATGAAAGCGGGGCTCAACCGCTATTTCTTCGAGCAGGCCAATATTCGTGAACATGTATCATGGATCGGGCTCGACAAAGAGCTCAACACGAAGAAGGCCATCGATGAAGTTCGCATGGCCGTTGAAAAGGTCAAGAGGAACAAACCTCTTTTTTCAACCTCATTCAAGGTCAATAAAAGAGTCCTGGTCTTGGGCGGCGGCGTAGCGGGTATGCAGGCAGCGATTGACTGCGCCGACGGCGGACTCGAGGTCATTATGGTCGAGAAGAGCCCGTCCATCGGCGGTATGATGGCGCGCCTCGACAAGACATTCCCGACCGTCGACTGCTCGATCTGTATCCTTGGCCCGAAGATGGTCGACGTTGCCCAGCACGACCTCATTAAATTGCATGCCTATAGCGAGATAGCCGAGATCAAGGGCTATGTCGGTAATTATCAGATAAAGATCAGGAAGAAACCCACATACGTTGATTGGACGAAGTGCACGGGATGCGGTCTGTGCATGGAGAAATGCCCGACCAAGAACGCCTACGACCATTTCAACTTTGGGGCAGCGCCGACGCGGGCCATCAATATCCCGTTCCCGCAGGCAATTCCGAAGAAAGCAACTATAGACCCTGAGTTCTGCAGGCAGTTCGTTAAAGGCAAGTGCGGCGTATGCGCAAAGGTATGCCCGACAGGTGCCATCAATTACGAAATGCAGGAAGAGATCATCACGGAAGATGTTGGTGCGATCATTACGGCAACGGGCTATGGCCTCATGGGCATCGAAAACTTCAAGGAATACGGAGCGGGACGGTATCCCGATGTTATCACGGGCATCCAGTACGAGAGATTCCTCAATGCATCGGGCCCGACGTCAGGCCATATCATCAGGCCGTCTGACCATGAAGAGCCGAAGACGATCGTCTTTATCTCCTGTGTAGGTTCACGTGATAAGTCTCTCGGCGTGCCGTATTGCTCGAATTTCTGCTGCATGTACATTGCCAAACAGGCAATTCTGACCAAAGACCACATCCCTGATTCCCAGTCGTACGTCTTCTATATGGATATACGGTCCCCGGGAAAGGGTTATGATGAATTTACCCGCCGGGCCCAGGAAGAATACGGCGCGAAGTACATTCGCGGCAGGGTATCCCGGATCTATCCGAAAGGCAAGAAGATGGTGGTACGCGGGGCCGATACACTCCTCGGTACACAGGTGGAGATCGAGGCCGATCTCGTTGTTCTCGGCAACGCCGTAGTATCGGCGGAGGGAGCAGCCCAGATGGCTGAAAAACTTCATATCTCCTACGATACCCATGGATTCTACGTTGAGTCACACCCGAAGCTGCGGCCGGTCGAAACGAACACCTCCGGTGTTTACCTCGCCGGAGCATGCCAGGGCCCGAAGGACATTCCCGCGTCGGTCGGCCAGGGTTCCGCGGCAGCGGCGAAGGTCCTTGCGTTGTTCTCCAAGGATATGCTTGAATCCGACCCGGCGATCGCCAATGTCAATATCAATACATGCGTAGGCTGTCTCAAATGCGTTAAAACATGTCCGTTCCAGGCCATTGTCGAAGATACCCTGAGAAACGGCAAGAAGGTCGCAAAGGTCATCGAAACGGTCTGTGCGGGGTGCGGTGTGTGTACGTCCACCTGTCCATGCGGCGCCATTCAGCTGCAGCATTTCACGGACAACCAGCTCTTAGCGGAGGTTAATGCAATATGTCAGAAGTAGCATCCAAAGAACTGAGGATCGTTGGATTTCTCTGTAACTGGTGTTCCTACGGCGGCGCCGACACCGCCGGTGTCGGTCGCTTCAAACAGCCCACCGACCTTCGGATCATCAGGGTTCCGTGCTCGGGCCGTGTCGACCCCATGTTTGTAGTGCGTGCCCTTATCACGGGTGCCGATGGTGTTCTGGTTTCCGGATGCCATCCGAGGGATTGCCACTATACCGACGGGAACTTTTACGCAAGGCGCAGACTGGAAATGCTCAAAAGGCTCCTGCCATTCCTGGGCATTGACGGCAAGAGATTCCACTATACATGGGTTTCGGCCTCCGAGGGCCAGAGATGGCAGCAGGTCGTAACGGATTTTACAAAACAGGTCCATACGCTCGGCCCCATGCATCAAAAGTAAGGAGAAGGCAGATTGAGTACTCAGAAGCTGAAAGAGATCATTAAGCAGGTCTTACCGGATGTTGAGACCGTCATATGCTGGCAGGAAGGTTTCGACAAGCTCAATGTGACGCCGATCTTTATCACGTCCCCCGAGCAGGTCGATAAGGTTGTCTGGAATTCAGCCTGTGCCCAGAACCTCGCAAGCTATCTTCCGTCGCAGAAGAAGAAGGTTGCAGTTGTGGTGAAAGGCTGTGACTCGAGGACCATCGTCCAGTATATGCAGGAAGGCCTTATCGACAGAAATAATGTCGTTGTCATCGGAATGCCCTGTAAAGGCATCATCAGCAAGAAAAAGGTCCAGAAGGCTATCGCAAATGAGCCCGTGGAAGAGGTCACATTTACGGATGATTCCATAAAGGTCAAGACTCCGTCAGGAGAAAAGACGATCGCCGTAAAAGATGTGTGTCCGAGCAAATGCACATCATGCCAGTTCCCGACCCCGATAGTGTATGACCACCTTGCGGCGGATGCCATTGAGTCCGACAAACCCGCAGACAGCGTGTACGCCGATGTGGCTGAACTCGAAGGCAAGACCCTTGAAGAACGCTGGGCTTACTTTGCGGGCCAGTTCGATAAATGCATCCGGTGCTACGCATGCAGGAATGCATGCCCGATGTGCGTATGTCAGGACAGCTGCATTGCCGAAACACGCGACCCGCACTGGATCACGCAGAAGCTGAGCTTCGACGAGAAATTGATGTTCCACATGATCCATTCCCTGCACCTTGCAGGCCGATGCGTGGAATGCGGCGAATGCGAACGCGTATGCCCGATGGAGATCCCCGTAGCAAAACTGAAAAAGAAAATAAACAAAGAGATGAAAGCCCTCTTTGATTATACACCGGGAGTCAACCCCGAAGATAAGCCGCCGATGTACGTATTTAACGTTGACGAAGCGAAAATCAAGGAGCATAAACTCTAATGGCTGACAAAGGATACCTTCCGAAAGAGAAGATAAAGGAATTCGTCGAGGCCCTCGGTAAAGATGCAGCCGTGTACGCTCCGAGCCTCGAAGGGGACACGATCATTTTCCGTCAGTATACCCCCGACAAAGAGATCTCCCTTGAAAGACCGGCAAATACTCCGCCCAAGGGAGCCATTTATCCTCAATGCGAAACATTGCTGACCTTTGAGTTCAAGAAGGACGAGGCAACCCCGCAGAAGATGGATATCGAACTCAAAACGGACCTTGATTTCCCGAAGGCAGTCGTTTTTGGCGGGCGTCCCTGCGATGCGCGCGGTTTTACGGTCAT
>CAIQJW010000295.1 GCA_903872255.1 uncultured delta proteobacterium
CAGCTTGGAGCCTGTAAGCTTTACCTTCTCGGCATTGACAATAATAACAAAGTCGCCGGTATCGGCATGCGGCGTAAAAACAGGTTTCGTCTTACCGCGGAGGATCGTCGCGACCCTTGCGGCCAGCCGTCCAAGAACAACTCCATCAGCGTTCATTACACACCAATCATTTGAAACTTCGCCTTCTTTTGGAAAATATGTTTTCATAACCATTTTCATCCTTAAAAAAATTTGTCTAAGGTAATATATTTGTTGCTCTAAGTCAAGCAAAACTTTGAGATTTACGCTTACTGGAAGGGGTTTTACGACCCTCCCCCGGTCCTGAAAAGAACGAGCCCTTCCCGGTCGTGCTTGCGGCCTTCGCTCGCCTGGGTAAGGACCCGGGCCATATTCTCATGCCCGCACCTCGTCACGATCTCGTCGGCCAAAGCCTCCTCCGTCAGGAGATAGTTGCCAGGTTTCCTTACGTACGTACAAACGCGGATCTCGTCATCGATGGTCTTTACCGGTTTTGACATGCCGAGATAAAAGATCAGTGATGAATTACCCATTTTGTACAATGCCATCTTCGAGTTGTCGATATCCTTGACGTAACTTTTTAATTCGGCGGCAAAAGGCTTCAGCATCCTCGGTCTCTCGCCGATAACGCTCCCGACCGTATAACCCCACAAAAGAAGACAGAAAAAAAGAATGACCGTTATGGCGGTCCCCTGGATAAATTTTCTTTTGAATATGAACATTGAAGCAAAAACACCGGCTATTAAAGAGACGGGGCCGAGAGCAATCTCGGAAATATGGCGATATTGCCCGAATTTGAGATATGTGATTATCATCGCTACACCCGCCAGCACCGGCAAACAACCCGTTACGAGAAGGGCCGCTTTCATAACCGGAGAATCAGTCTCGCCGGTCCGATACAAGAAACCGGCCAGCGATCGTCCCATGATGAGGGCAAAAGCGGGCACGATCGGCAGTATATAATAGCTTCTGCGCGACCCCGAAATGGTAAAGAATATAAAAATGGCAATCGTCACGCAAACGAGCCATCGCCGGGACCAGCCGGCCTCCCATTTCCTGATCGTGATAAGTGAGGCAATGGCGACAAATGACCACGGGAGCAGAAATATCGGGATGTGTTTGAAATAACTGTAGAAAGGTTCAACGTGATCGAACGGTTTAAAAAATCTGGTCACATTTTCCCGCCACATTAATTCCACGGCGTCCCGGGAACCGGTAACGATGACAGGCAGAAAAAGAAGGAGGATAAAAGCGGCCAGGCCGCACAATGCAGCGAGAGACCCCCTCAAGGACGCTATCCAGTTAAAATGACGGGCAAGGGACTGGCGTATACGATGAGTGCCGCTGTGCCTGATATCAACGATCGTTTCCATCGAGGAAAGCGCTACGGTCGTCACTAACGCAACCGCAGGAGCGACCGGGCCCTTGCAGAAGGATGATAACGCCGCAACGAGATAGAATACCAGATATCTTCGGAAAGAGGGTTTTGGATCATCTCCGGCAAGTATCCACAGCATCAGCCAGATCGCTAAAACATTAAGCAATTCCGCCGATGCCGTCCGCGACCAGAATCCGAACATAACCGTGGTAAGGAGGATGACCCCGCCGAGAAAACCGGTTTCACGGCCAAAAAGCCGCCTGCCAACGGCAAAGATCACTCCCGCGACGGCAATGCCTGCCAGCGCTCCGGGAAGCCGTGCCGACGTTTCCGTGACACCCGTAAACCAGGAAAAAGGAATGATCGCCCAATAGCTCAAGAGGGGTTTATCAAAGTACACCTGGCCATTTATGGTGGGGAGAAAATAATTCCCCGTCTGCATCATCTCGCGGGCCACAACGGCCCACCGCCCTTCCGAGCCCCATAATGACCTCAGCGAAAGACCTGATAAGAAAAGTGTCGACGCCGCAGCGAGAAGAATGGCCAATCCTGTATAATCAGCCAAAGACCATCTCCCGTTCGGCTTGCAAAAACCAGCTTTGATCATTATTTCTATTCGACTTTAAGGATGCCGCGGTCTCTCTTGCGCTGTAGCAAAAGGCTGGCAATAAACAAAACCAGGGTGAGCACAAACAGCGCAATGCCGTGAGGATACTGACGGACATAATTAGTATCAAAACGCCAGAGCATTTCGATGTTGGACATCTTAAATATGTGGATAAAAAGTATGAAGCACGCCGTTGCCCAGAACCGCATAAAACGGGATATTTCATTGCGGGTTATTCTCTGCGTCGAGAACCCTCGCGTGATCTCCTTCATGCTGCGTATTGAATACGCGTCGGGAAAGATCTGGGGAACGTCGAGGCTGTAGCGAAGGAATTCGCTGCTGTGAAGCCGGGCCAGCGTAGTTTCCTCTTTTCTTATGGTGGGGCCATAAGACCAGTAAAACAGGAACGGGTATACAAGAAGCAGATATACATTCCCGCTCATCAGGCAGAAGCTCGAATCAATCAGGTAATTCGCCATGTAATACGGATGCCGCACAACGCTGTATGTTCCCCCCTGGCAAAGGACCACATTGCGGATGAGAACGCCTTTCGTCATGTAGTGGAAGAAACATCCTGCGATCAAAAGAATGCCGGACACGGCAAGCCTGATCCAACCGAGATCATACAACATTGCGGAGATGAAAGAGACAAGTATGATCAGGTCCCGGAGATTGCTCCGGGTAATAAACGGACGCCTGCCATACGCTTCCCCGTTTTTCTCTTCTTCGGGCTCGCCATTCACTTTTTCTTCAGCTATTTTATTCTTTTGCGCAGCCATTCGTCCTATCTTGCTTTTTCTTAATACGGGTGGTATCTTTTACTGTCGTTACCTATATCATGAGCATATAACTATTACAAGAAATAATGACTTAGGCGGATTTCAATGGAAAAATTCAAGATTTTGATCACGGATCATCTTGCCGAAGAAGGGCTCAAAATACTTGCGGCGGACAATAAGGTCGAAGTTGAGGTACAGGCAGGAATAAAGATCGATGACTTGAAAAAGATCATCGGCAATTATGATGCGATCATCACCCGCAGCGGTACGACAATAAAGGAAAGCCTTATAGAGGATCCGGGACGGCTGAAGATAATCGGCCGGGCAGGCGTGGGGGTAGACAATATCGATATCGAGGCCGCCAGCAAAAAAGGCCTTATTATCCTGAATGCGCCCACAGGAAATACGCTCGCGGCAACGGAACTCACCATGGGCCTGATGCTTGCTGCTGCCCGGAAGATCCCCCTTGCGAATAATTCCCTTAAAGACGGGAAATGGGATAGAAAGACATTCATGGGGATCGAGCTTTACAGTAAAACGCTCGGAATCATAGGCCTCGGACGTATCGGAAGCAATGTCGCGATCCGTGCCAGGGCTTTCGGGATGAAGGTCATTGCCTACGACCCTTACATTAAAAAAAGCAAAGCTGACTCGCTCAGCGTCTCCCTTTACGATAACCTCGACGACCTTTTGAGGACATCCGACGTGATCACCATTCATACGCCTCTGACCGCAACAACCAAAAACATGATAACCGCAGAAAAACTGGCCCTCATGAAAGATAGGGTTATTCTTATCAATTGCGCCCGGGGCGGCATAGTCAACGAGGATGACCTGTATGACTGCATGGCATCAGGTAAGATATTCGCAGCAGGAGTCGATGTCTTTGTCGATGAGCCACCGGCGAATATAAAGTTCCTGGCGCTCGAGAACGTCTTTGTCACCCCGCATATAGGGGCAAATACCGCCGAGGGCCAAAAAGCGGTATCGGCGATCATTGCCGAACAGGTCTTGAACGCCCTTCATGGCCGGCCTTATCAGCACGGCGTCAATATACCGTTCATGACATCGCTTCTACCCGATCACCTCCAGCTCTATTTCAAGGTTGCGGAAAAGATCGGGAAACTGGCAGCCCAGATATCCAAGGGCCGGCCCGAAAAAATAAACGTTATCATGGTCGGGAAAAATTTTGAGGAAGACCTTACGGAACGTAAATTCGATGTCCCGTTCAGCTACCAGCCCTTTACGATCGCGGGTATTAACGGATTTCTAAAGGTCTGCCTGCCGGGTACGGTAACATATATCAATGCCCCTTATCTGGCCAAGGACCGCAATATCATTGTCGAGGAATCAAAAACCGACGCCTTCGATAAATTCAATGACCTGATCATTTTCAAGCTGAAAACGGATGTTGAGGAGATCACCATAGCCGGGACCGTCTTCCCGGATAAACTCGGGAGGATCGTGCTTCTCGACCGTTTTCACCTGGACATGGTTCCTGAAGGCACATTCCTCGCATTCAAGATCATAGACAGGCCGGGAGTTATCGGTACGGTCGGGACAATACTCGGCAATCACGGAATTAATATAGCGAGCTTCAGCCTGTCCCGGGTAGCAAGCGGTGAGGAAGTGGCGTTTGTTTCCGTCGATTCTCCCATCGGCCCGGACGTCCTGAAAGAGATCCGTTCCATTGACGGTATGATCGAGGCGACGGAGATCCAACTGTAGAAAACGGGCGACGGGAAAGCGCAAAACCCAGGGCTTTATTCTTTGTTTTTCCTATTGCCCATTGCCTCGCGCCTATTACCCATCTTTTTGATCAAGGATTCCCCGTATCTTTTTTGCAAGGACGACCATTGTAAATGGTTTGCGGATGGCGTTGATCCCTTTCCCGGTCATTGATTTGAAATTCACGGTCTCGAGATTGTACCCTGTCATGAATATAACGGGGATATCCGGTCTTATTTGCTTTATCTCGCGGTACACGTCGAGCCCGCCCATGCCCGGCATGGCAATATCCATCAGCACTATGTCTATCTCGCCAGAGCGTTCACGGAACAGATCAAGGGCCCGTCTTCCGTCTTCCGCCATAATGACGCGATAACCAAGCAGGCTCAAGTATTCGGACGTGATTTCCCTCAAGGCTTCTTCATCTTCGCCTATGAGGATGGTCTCTGCGCCGCCCATCCTGTCCGGCTCCAAAAACTTTTGTTCCCTCGATGTATCTGCCGACAGGGGCAAATACATCTTGATCACAGTCCCTGCCCCTTCCTGGCTCTCACATATCACGAATCCGCCGTGCTGTTTGACAATTCCTAATACCACGCTGAGCCCCAGCCCCTTTTTCTCACCTGAAGTATCGGTGGTAAAAAAAGGTTCGAAAATCTTATCCAGCACGGCATTACTAATTCCCCGTCCCGTATCCGCTATTGACACCACGGCATACGAACCGGGTTCGATCTGACCATCCAGCGTTGTCGTGAGGTCGGTTATTTGCTCTGTATAGACCCTGATCGTCAATATCCCTGCCCCGTTCATTGCCTCGCGGGCATTGACAATAACGTTGAGCAGCGCCCTGCCTATCCGGGCAATATCCATTCTGACCGGGATCGCCTCTTCAGGCATAGCAGCCAGCAATTCAATGTCCGTTCCAACAACATTCCGAACCAGCCTTTCGAAGTCTCCCACGATATCAACGATATTTACCGTATGCATATCCATCGAATGTTTACTTCCGGATGCCAGGAGCTCATCGACCGTGTCCGCCGCCCTGAAAACCTCGTCCTCGATGGTGGATAGATAAGTCCCTATCTGTTCGCTGCAATCGGGCGATATCTTTGCAAGCTGGGCATTCCCCAGGATAATGCTGAGAACATTATTAAAATGATGTGCTATATCGCCTATCAGGCCACGGACCGCATCCATCTTTTGAAAGACCTCGACCTGGTGCTCCAGCTGCCTGATGCCCGTAATATCACGCATTATGCCATGAAAAACGACGGCCTCGCCCACCTCTTCATAAACGGCGTTTACGGTCGCCGAAACCATGATCATTGTGCCGTCCTTGCGTTTGAGCAAAAGGTCGTGCATGGTTGCGCTTCCATAGCGTTCAACCCCTTCCCTGAAACTTTTGCGGTCCTCGGGCTTGAAGTAGAGATCGAGGGCTACGTCAAGTTTCATCATTTCTTCCTTGCTCCTGTAGCCGAACATTTCAAGGCCAGCCCTGTTTATATCGACAATTTTCCCCTCTGGCGTCGTCATGAGGATCGTGTCCTTGGTATCCTCGAACAGCTTTCTGTATTTCCTTTCTGATTGTTGTAAGGATTCCAAGGCCTTTACCTTGTCGGTAACATCCCTGAAAAAGACCATGACATGCCATCTTTCCCCGAATTTTTCGGAGACCAGCGATAATTCTATAAAGGCTTCCTTACCGCCCTTGCCCGTTATCGACAGTTCCAGTATACTATCGGGTTCTGCCGCCTTGCCCGACAACGAGGCAACAGGCATGGCTTCGGCGATCGCCATATCGAGCCTCTGTTCATCGGCATAGCTATACGGCTTCAGAAATTCCAGGACCCCAAGGCCGGCTGCCTGTTTTTTCCCCAGGCCGGTAATTGTGAATGCGGCTGAATTGGCATAAACGATCTTGCTTTTGTCATTGAGAAGCAGTATTCCTTCATGACTTGCGTGACTGAAGAGTGTAAATAACTGGTTGCCGGATAATTTTCCTAATGATAGATCATCTTCTGTCATCTGCCGCTCCCGGCACGAACTGCTGTTTTTAACTGTCGACCTAAATAATTATAGCATCACGGCCGGTTTTGTAAACCTGAATAGAGGGTTTCGAGATCCCCCGGCCGGAAACTCTTGAGGACACTTGACCGGCCCCGAGAAACATATTTTAAAGCAAATTGTTTTCTGATATGCTTTACTATGCCGAAAGACATGTCAGAATCTAAAAAAAACGTTAAAAAACGCAAAGATATAATCCTTGAGATCAAAAGCGGCAATAAAGACAAAGAGAAGAAAAACAAGAACTTTACCTTCCTTTATTTTATCATCGCAATTGTCGGCATCTTCGTCATTCACAGCTACCTGTCTTTACGGTCCGAGATCAAAACCGTCCCTTACAGCGAATTCAAGACTCTCATAAACCAGAATAAAATTGCCGATCTGATGATAGACAATGAGAAAGTCCAGGGCACCCTGACGAAAGAAGACGGCAAGCAGGTGAAATTTGTGACGAGCCGGGTAGAAGACCCGAACCTCGTAAAAGATCTCCAAAAGGCCAATATAAAATTTTCCGGATCGTTTGAAAATAAACTGCTGCGTATCATTATCGAATGGGTACTTCCCTTTGCCATTATAATCCTCGTCTGGAACCTGCTCATGCGCAGGATGGGGGGCGCGCCGTCAAGCGTTCTCAATTTCGGGAAGAGCCGCGGAAAAATATATGGTGAAGACGAAATAAAGATCACCTTCAACGATGTTGCGGGGGTCGACGAGGCAAAGGAGGAACTCGAGGAGATCATAGAGTATCTCCGCTTTCCTCAAAAATTTCTAGATTTGGGCGGAAAGATACCGAAAGGGATACTTCTTGTAGGCCCTCCCGGCACTGGCAAAACCCTTCTGGCGAAAGCAGTGGCCGGAGAGGCCAAGGTCCCTTTCTTCAGTATGAGCGGCTCGGATTTTGTCGAAATGTTCGTCGGGGTGGGGGCTTCGCGGGTCCGGGACCTGTTTTCACAGGCACAGCAAAAATCACCATGCATTATCTTTATAGATGAGCTTGATGCGATCGGAAAGGCGCGCGGAATGAATCCCCTGTCATCCCACGACGAGCGTGAACAGACGCTAAATCAGCTTCTTGCTGAAATGGACGGATTCGGCACAAAGACAGGCGTGATCATTGTGGCCGCTACGAACAGGCCGGAGATCCTCGATCCGGCATTGCTAAGGCCGGGCAGGTTCGATCGCCACGTCCTGGTAGACCGGCCTGATATAATAGGACGTGAAGCGATCCTTAAAGTGCATATTAAGGACGTCAAGCTTGCCGGGGGTGTCGATCTGGGAGTAATAGCCGCGAGAACGCCCGGTTTTGTGGGCGCTGATCTGGCGAACCTGATAAATGAAGCTGCCCTGCTTGCTGCACGAAAAGGTAAGAGTTCCGTGGCAATGGAAGAATTTGAGGAATCCATCGACCGGGTTGTCGCGGGCCTCGAAAAAAAGAAAAGAGTGATGAGCAAGAAAGAAAAAGAGATCGTGGCGCATCACGAAACCGGCCATGCATTGATGGCAGAATTTCTCGAAACCACCGATCCCGTGCACAAGATATCGATAATCCCGAGAGGGATCTCCGCTCTCGGATATACGATGCAGCTTCCTACCGAAGACAGGTACCTCATGACGCGGACCGAACTGATCGATCGCATGTGCGTCCTTTTGGGCGGCAGGGTAGCTGAAGAAATAGTGTTTCACGAAATATCAACCGGGGCACAGAATGACCTGGCACGCGCCACCGACATCGCGAGGTCAATGGTCAAGCAATACGGCATGAGCGAAAAACTCGGGCACATGACATTTGAACAGGAGCGAAAACCCCTCTTTCTCGATTTACCGGGTTCCGGGACCAAAGATTACAGTGAAGAGACTGCCCGCGAGATAGATAACGAGGTACGGTCGATCATAGAATGTGCATATACCAAGGTCAAGAGCACGCTCAGCGGCAAAAACGATCTTCTCGTTTTCGTTGCCAGGACTCTCCTTGAAAAAGAATCCATCGACGGCGAGGGACTGAGGAAAATGCTAAAGG